>NZ_JABTYA010000175.1:0-732 GCF_013302945.1 Streptomyces sp. 8P21H-1
GCCCGCCGTCCTCGTCGCTCTCGGTTCCACCGGCCCGGTCGGCCCCGGGCCGGCCGCTCTGCGCGGGCGCGTGCGCGGGCCGCTCCACGGTCAGGTGGTCCATCACCCGGGCCAGGGTCGGTCCCTGCGGATCCGAGACACCCGGGTCCGAGACACCCGGGTCCGAGACACCCGGGTCCGAGACGCCCGGGCCCGGGGCGGCCGGCTCCGGCGTGGCGGGTTCCGGCGTACCGCGGGTGACGCCCAGTCCGTCCAGTACGCGATGCAGCCGTGCCGCGTCCGTACGCCATTTGCGGTCGACGACCTCGTCCGGGTACTCGGCCCAGTCGACCGGTGCCCAGTCGGGGCCGGTCTCGGCGGGACCGCCGTGGAAGAGGCGGGCGGCCAGCAGGGACGTCGCCTCGTCGATCGCGCCCGGCTCCTCCAGGAGGTCGCACGCGGGGCGCTCGCCGAGCCGGGAGGCGAAGCCCTCGGCGAGCCGGTCGCGCCGGGACAGTTCGGTGAGCGCCGCGACGACCCCCGCGTCGAGCCGGGAGGGCCACCGCCCCATGCGCCAGGCGGGCAGCGCGACCCTCGTCAGCAGCCGGTCCCAGCCCGCGTACGCCAGGCCCACCTGCTCCTGGGCGACGATCCGCAGACCGTAGTCCACCGCCTGTGCGCGCTCCGCCGCCGAGGCCGCGACCCCCCGCTCCATCTCGGCCTCGGCGGCGGAGCGCGCACAGGCGGTGGACT
>NZ_JABTYA010000176.1:0-170 GCF_013302945.1 Streptomyces sp. 8P21H-1
CGCGGAGGGTCGCCGACAGGAAGCCGGCCGCGAAGGCGTCGCCCGCGCCGACGGGGGCGACCACGTCCACCTTGAGCGCCGGGGCGTAGGTGATCGTGTCGTGGCGGGGATGCGTTGTTTCTTCGCCGGCGGGGCGGGCGGTGGTGGGTGTGTGCGGGTGCGTCGTGGGT
>NZ_JABTYA010000176.1:297-6992 GCF_013302945.1 Streptomyces sp. 8P21H-1
CGGGGGGTGTCCGTCCTCGGTCCGGCGCGGAATCGGGGGCCTGGGAAGGGACTGCGGCCGACGCGCGGGCCGCTGCGGGCGGACACCCCCCGACACGCCCCCTCGCCGCCGTACCCGGCTGCCGGTCCCCGGGCGCCTGCGCCTCGAACAGCGTCGCGCCCGTGCTGCCGCTCTTGACCACCAGGGTGCGGGGTTCCGGGAGGGCCTCGCGGATCGCTTCCGGGCCGCCGGTGATGCCCCAGGCCGTCTCCGCCTCGTCCTCGCCGACGAAGACCAGGTCCGCGGCGCGGGCGAGCGTGAGGAGGGTGGTGCCCGCCGTGGCGGGGTCGGACCAGAGGCCCTCGCGGTGGTTCACGTCGAAGGAGATCAGGGGGCGGCCGGGGCGGGGGGCGGTGAGTGCCGTCAGGAGGGCCAGGCAGTCCCGCGAGAGGGCTGCCGTGATGCCGGAGAGGTGCAGGACGCGGCCCGAGTCGAGCGCTTCCAGGTCGACGGTCGCCGGGGCCATAGCCGAGGCCGCCGAGCCCCTGCGGTAGTACGCCACCTCGTGGGCGTCCGTGGAGCGGTCGCCGGCCGTGCGGAAGTAGATGCCGGTGGGGCGGGCGGGGTCGCGGCGTACGGCCGAGGTGTCGACCCCGTACGCGCCGATGGTCTCGACGAGGTGGTCGCCGAAGCCGTCGGCCCCGACCCGGCTGACCCACTTCACGCTGTGTCCTGCGGCCGCCAGCGCGCAGGCCACGTTGGACTCCGCGCCCCCGATCGCGCGCTCGAAGGACGGTACGTCGGCGAGGCGGCCCGGGCGGGAGGGGAGGAACGTGACCATGGACTCGCCGAGGGTGACGACCTCCGCGTCGGCCGGGGGGCGCGTGGCGGCGTCGGACGGTCCGGTGGGGGTCACGATGGCTGGGGCTCCTTGCGCTGCGGGTCCGGGCGGTTCCGTTGACCCGGCGTTGGGCGAGATGTTAGACAGCAGTAAGCGTGCTACGCAATGCCCGTTGCGTTCTGTGCAACAGGGCTGATCAGGGAGGTTTTATGGCTGTCGGCTCCGCCGCGGAACGTCTTGCCTCGCTCGCGGACGAGCGGGTCGACCACCGTTTCAAGGGCCTCCCGCCCGACGCCGAGGGCCTGACCGTCGGCGAGCTGGCCGCCCAGCGGCGCAATCTGTTCAGCGGGGGGTTCACCACGCCGGTGCTCGCCCTGTCCGCCGAGCGCCTCGAACACAATCTGCGGCTCATGAGGACGTACGCGGAGCGCCACGGTCTCGCCTTCGCGCCGCACGGCAAGACCTCGATGGCCCCCCAGCTCTTCCACCGGCAGACCGAGCACGGCGCCTGGGGCATCACCCTCGCCCTGCCGCACCAGGTGCGGGTGGCGCGGGCGTTCGGCGTCCGGCGGATCTTCCTCGCCAACGAGCTGGTGGATCCCGCCGCTCTGGCCTGGGTCTCCGCCCAGCTGGCCGCCGACCCCGGTTTCCGGTTCATCTGTTACGTCGACTCGGTGCGCGGGGTCGGGCTGATGGACGCCGCGCTGCGGGGGAGCTCCCGGCCGGTGGACGTCGTCGTGGAGCTGGGCGCGGGCGAGGGGGCCCGGACCGGTGCGCGCACGGAGGCGGAGTGCGCCGCCGTCGCGGACGCCGTGGCCGGTACGGACACGCTGCGGCTGGTGGGGGTCGCGGGGTACGAGGGCGAGGTGCCGGACGCCGACCCGGAACGGGTGCGGGCGTGGCTGCGGCGGCTGACCGCCCTGGCCGTGGACTTCGACAAGGCGGGGCGGTTCGGCCCGGCCGGGGTGGACGAGATCGTGGTGAGCGCGGGCGGCAGTGCCTGGTTCGACGCGGTGGCGGACGTCTTCGCCGAGTTGCCCGGGCTGTCGCTGCCGGTACTGAAGCTGCTGCGCTCGGGGGCGTACGTCTCGCACGACGACGGGCACTACCGCGAGGTGACGCCCTTCGTCCGGATCCCCGAGGAGGGCGCCCTGCACCCCGCCTTCCGGCTCTGGGCGCAGGTCGTCTCCCGGCCGTCGGCCGGGCAGGCCTTCGCGAACGCCGGCAAGCGCGACGCGGCGTACGACCTGGACCTGCCCGAGGCGCAGGTGGTGCGGACGGCGGAGGGCGAGCGGCCGGCGGACGGCGTCACCGTCGCCTCCCTCTCCGACCAGCACACCTGGATCCGTACGGACGAGGGCGTCGAACTGTGGGTGGGCGACTGGGTGGGGATGGGGCTCTCGCACCCCTGCACCGCGTTCGACAAGTGGCAGCTGATCCCGCTCGTCGAGCGGGACGGCACGGTCGTCGACTACATCCGCACCTACTTCTAGGAGCACGCCATGATGGATCTCGTCATCCGTGACGTGGACGTCGTCGACGGCGGTGGAGGCCCCTCCTACCGGGCCGACGTGGGCATCGAGGGCGGCCGGATCACGACCGTGGTGCAGGAGGCGGCCGCCGCCGGGTGCCTGCGGCCCGTCGCCCGGCGCGTGCTGGACGCCGAGGGCCTCGTGCTGACCCCGGGCTTCATCGACATGCACGCGCACAGCGACCTCGCCCTGCTGCGGGACCCCGATCACAGCGCGAAGGCGGCCCAGGGCGTCACGCTGGAGGTCATCGGGCAGGACGGGCTGTCCTACGCGCCGGTGGACGACCGCACGCTCCCCGAGGTCCGCAAGGCCATCACCGGCTGGAACGGCGGCGGGGACAACATCGACTTCACCTGGCGGTCGGTGGGCGAGTACCTGGACCGCCTGGACCACGGCTTCGACGGCGAGGGCATCGCCGTGAACGCCGCCTACCTGATCCCGCAGGGCGCCGTGCGCATGCTGGCCGTCGGCTGGGACGACCGCGAGGCGACGCCGCAGGAGCTGGACCGGATGCGGCGGCTGGTCGCCGACGGGATGCGGGAGGGCGCGGTCGGCATGTCGTCCGGCCTCACGTACACCCCCGGCATGTACGCCGGGGACGCCGAGCTGACCGAACTGTGCCGGGTGGTCGCGGAGTACGGCGGCTACTACTGCCCGCACCACCGCTCGTACGGGGCCGGCGCCCTGGACGCCTACCGGGAGATGGTGGACCTGACCCGGGAGGCGGGCTGCGCCCTCCACCTCGCGCACGCCACCATGAACTTCGGCGTGAACAAGGGGAAGGGCGCCGACCTGCTGGCGCTCGTCGACGAGGCGCTCGCGGGCGGGGCGGACATCAGCCTGGACACGTACCCGTACACACCCGGCTGTACGACGCTCGTGGCGCTGCTGCCCAGCTGGGCGGGCGAGGGCGGTCCGGCGGCGGTCCTCGACCGGCTGCGGGACGCGGACACCGCCGAGCGGATCCGCCACCACATGGAGGTGGTGGGGTCGGACGGGTGCCACGGCGTGCCGGTGGAGTGGGAGACCATCGAGATCTCGGGCGTGACCGACCAGGCGCTCGCGTCCTACGTGGGCCGCACGGTCCAGGAGTCGGCGGACGCGCGCGGCGAGGCCCCCTGGACCGTCGCCCGCCGGCTGCTGCTCGACGACGGTCTGGGCTCGACGATCCTCCAGCACGTGGGCCACGAGGAGAACGTGCGGACGATCATGCGGCACCGCGTCCACACCGGCGGCTCGGACGGCATCCTCCAGGGCGACAAGCCGCACCCGCGCGCGTACGGCACGTTCCCGCAGTACCTCGGCCGGTACGTGCGGGAGCTGGGCGTCCTCGGCCTGGAGGAGTGCGTCGCCCACCTCACCTCACGGCCCGCGGCGCGGCTGCGGCTGCCCGACCGGGGTCTGGTCCGCGAGGGCTACCGCGCCGACCTGGTCCTCCTCGACCCGCGGACGGTCGCCGCGGGCTCGACCTTCGACGCCCCCCGTACGCTGCCGACCGGCATCCCGCACGTCCTGATCGACGGCCGGTTCGTCATCGAGGACGGCCGCCGGACGGATGTGCTGGCGGGACGGGCGGTCCGCCGCACCACCGGCTGACCGCCCGCCGGCCGGTCACGGCTTGGGCAGGGTGCAGCCGCTCGCGCTCAGGTCGAGCTTGCTGTCGAGGCCGAAGCAGGCGGGGATCTGGTAGGTCTGCTGGCCGTAGTTGATGCCGGCGCGGACGGTGACGGTGCCGTTCGCGTCGACCTCGCAGGGGTTGTTCTCGGTGCAGCGTCCGCCGTCCTCGTTGCCGGTGTTGTTGACGGCGACGACGTCGCCGGTGGCGTCGTCGATCACGGGCGAACCGGAGGTGCCGCCGATGGTCCGGCAGGCGGAGGTGTAGCGGACCGAGTCCTTCCAGGTCCAGCTGCCCTCCTTGAGGCGGTGGGCGAAGCCGTCTATGGCGCAGGAGTAGGTGCGCTTCCAGTAGCCGGAGACGACCGTGATGGCCCGGCCGGCGGCCGGGCGGCTGTCGTCCAGTGTCAGCGGGCTGATCCCGTACGAGCTCCTGATCTGCCCGTACGTGGTGGTGAGCTGGTAGAGCGAGACGTCCGTGTCGGTCATCGTGGCGTACGTGATCTTGCTGGCGCGGAGGGTGGCGACGCGGGTGCCGGCGGCGTTCAGCAGGCCGAAGGTGCGGCTGGAGGCCCGGTCGACGATGACCTGGCCGGCGGCCGGGAAGCCGGTCTCCAGGCAGTGGCCGTTCGACATCACCAGCGCCGGGTCGTCGTCCTGCGAGTCCGGGAGGCGCACGACGGAGCCGGAGCAGTTGCTGAGCGAGACGGTGCCGGCGAAGGTGACGGCCGCCGGTTCCGCGGCGGCGGACGGCTCCGCGGCGGCCGCCGGTGCGGCCAGGCCCGTCCCTGCGGTCACCAGGGCTCCGAGCACGGCAAGGAGAGGCTTCTTCATGTGGGGGTCCCCTCTTACGACGCGAGCGGCCGGAGGTCTTCCGGCCGCTTCCCGTATGGCTTCACACATGGCTTCAGGTTTTGTCATGCGCATTGTGAGGGGCCCGCCCCACCCCGACAAGAACCCGAATCAAGCCGCCCGCGCGCCCCGCACCCCTGGGGGCGCGGGGAACTGCGCGACCGGCCACGGCGCACCCGCACCCGCGAAGCACGCAAGGCCGCGGGGCGGCAGGGCGGCCAAGCCCCGCACACCCGAGCCGCACGTCTCACGTGGCGGGAAACACTCCGCGCGAACCACGGCCCGGCCGTAAGCTCGCGGGCATGCAGGTGATCCAGTCGACCAAGCTCGCCAACGTCTGTTACGAGATCCGGGGCCCGGTGCTCGAGGAGGCGATGCGGCTGGAAGCGGCAGGTCATCGCATCCTGAAGCTGAACACCGGCAACCCCGCCGCGTTCGGCTTCGACTGCCCGCCGGAGATCCTGGAGGACATCCTCCGCAACGTCTCCTCCGCGCACGGCTACGGCGACGCGAAGGGCCTGCTCGCGGCGCGCCGGGCCGTGGTGATGCACAACCAGACCCTCGGCATCGAGACGGACGTCGAGCACGTCTTCATCGGCAACGGCGTGTCCGAGCTGATCGTGATGGCGATGCAGGGCCTGCTGGACGACGGCGACGAGGTGCTCGTACCGGCGCCGGACTACCCCCTGTGGACCGCCGCCGTCTCCCTCTCCGGTGGCACCGCCGTGCACTACCGCTGCGACGAGCAGTCCGACTGGATGCCCGATCTCGCCGACGTGGAGCGGAAGGTCACCGACCGCACCAAGGCGATCGTGATCATCAACCCGAACAACCCGACCGGCGCGGTCTACGACGAGGCGATGCTGCGCGGGCTCACCGACATCGCCCGCCGCCACAACCTGCTGGTCTGCTCGGACGAGATCTACGACAAGATCCTGTACGACGAGGCCGTGCACACCCCGACCGCCAAGGTCGCCCCGGACCTGCTGACACTCACCTTCAACGGCATGTCGAAGGCGTACCGCGTGGCCGGGTACCGGGTCGGCTGGATGGCGATCTCGGGGCCCCGGGCGCACGCCGACTCGTACATCGAGGGGCTGACGATCCTCGCCAACATGCGGCTGTGCGCGAACATGCCCGGTCAGCACGGTGTGGTCGCCGCCCTCAGCGGCCGTCAGACCATCAAGGACCTCGTGCTCCCCGGCGGGCGGCTGCGGGAGCAGCGGGACGTGGCGCACGCGCTGCTGACGCAGATCCCGGGTGTGACGTGCGTGAAGCCGAAGGGGGCGCTCTACCTCTTCCCGCGCCTGGACCCGAAGGTCTTCAAGATCAAGGACGACCGGCGGATGGTGCTGGACCTGCTGCGGACCGAGAAGATCATGGTGGTGCAGGGCACCGGCTTCAACTGGCCCGAACCGGACCACTTCCGGGTCGTCACCCTGCCCACGGCGCGGGACCTGACGGACGCGGTGACGCGGATCGGCACCTTCCTGGACGGGTACGGGCAGACCTGACGCGGGTGAGGTGCGCGGCGGTCCGGAATCGCTTCCCGAACCTGCGTAACTTTAGACGGAATCTAAGCTAGGATGGCTTCCTGCCAGGACACAGGAGGCCATCTCCCATGTACGAACCGATCCGCACCAAGTCGGTGCACTCGATGGCCGGCACCGCCGACTTCCCCCACCGGTCGCGCGAGGAGGAGCTGGACATCCAGCTCGCCGGTCATCTGGCGGCACTGCTCACGGTCACGGACGAGCTCCGTGGTCTCGAACCGTCCGCCGAACTCGACGCCGCCGCGGAGCGGCTGGCCGAGCAGGTGACCCGGCTGCGCGGCGGGCGTCCGCCGGTCCGTGCGGCCGTCACCGCGAGCGGGGGCG
>NZ_JABTYA010000177.1:0-756 GCF_013302945.1 Streptomyces sp. 8P21H-1
ACGGGCGCGGCGCACGAACGCCATGGCCGCTCGGGGGTCGGTGACGCGGTCGCGGTCTCCGTGCAGCACGACGACATCCTTGTCCCGCAGCTGACCGACCGGCTCACCGGCGGGACACCAGGGGGCCAGTGCCAGAACGGCGCGGACCTGCGGCGCGCTCGCGGCGCGCAGCGCCGCCCGGCCGCCCATCGAGTGGCCGACCAGCACGACCGGGACGTCCCCGGCGACACGGAGGACCTCGTCGAGCGCCCGTCGCGCGTCCAGCAGGGCATCGGCGTCCCCGCCGTTCCACCCCCGTACGCGGTAGCGCACCTCCGCCAGGAGGACGCCGTCGTCCGGGGTCGCGCGCGCGACGGCCCGTACGAAGGGCCGCATGCGCAGGGGCGCGAGGTGCCAGGGCCGGGACGGGACGTGGCTGTCCGCCCTGCCGCCGTGCAGGAACAGCACGGCGGCACGGGCCGGCCGAGGGACGCGCCGCAGTACCAGCACGTCAGACCTGACCGGTGACGGTCACCGTGACGTGCGCCGGTACGGCCCCCGCCGGTGACATCGGGAGCAGGTACGCCTCGACCCCGCGCCGGACGGCGCGGGCGACGTCCAACGCGCGTGCCTGCCTGCGCGCGACGAGATGGATCTCGACGTGCCACTGCTCGACCCCGGCCCCGGCCCCAGCCCCGGTCCCAGCCCCAGCCCCGGCTTCAGCTTCGCCCCCGTCCCCGGCTTCCGCTCCGGGCACGTCCCCGGCGCGGCCCGGCC
>NZ_JABTYA010000178.1:0-12051 GCF_013302945.1 Streptomyces sp. 8P21H-1
GGGCGTGCCCGCGTACGCGGGTGTGCCGCTGCGGGACGCCGAGGGCGCGGACGTGCGGTTCGTCGACGCCCGTACGGCGTCGGCGCGCTGCTGGAGCGAGGTCGGCGCGTCCGACGGGACCGTGGTCGTCTCGACGACCCTCGATTCCGTGGGAGCGGCCGCGGGCGAGCTCGTCGCCGCCGGGCGCAAGCCCGACACCCCGCTGACCGTGACCGTCGCCGGTACGACCACCCGCCAGCGCACCTGGTGCGCGACGCTCGGCACCATCGCGCAGACGCTCAAGCAGGCCAAGGTGCTGCCCTCGCCCGAGGGCGGACGGCCGGTGATAGCCGTGGTCGGTGAGCGTTCCTCCGCCGCCCAGCGCGAGCAGCTCTCGTGGTTCGAGTCCAAGCCGCTGTTCGGCTGGAAGGTTCTCGTGCCGCGCACGAAGGAGCAGGCGGCGTCGCTCTCCGACCAGCTGCGGTCCTACGGGGCCGTACCGCACGAGGTGCCGACGATCGCCGTCGAGCCGCCGCGCACGCCCCAGCAGATGGAGCGGGCGGTCAAGGGGCTAGTGACGGGCCGCTACGAGTGGATCGCCTTCACGTCGGTGAACGCGGTCAAGGCCGTACGGGAGAAGTTCGAGGAGTACGGGCTCGACGCCCGCGCCTTCGCCGGGATCAAGGTCGCGGCCGTGGGCGAGCAGACCGCGAAGGCGCTGGTGGCCTTCGGCGTGAAGCCGGACCTGGTGCCGAGCGGTGAGCAGTCCGCCGCGGGGCTGCTGGAGGACTGGCCGCCGTACGACCCGGTCTTCGACCCGATCGACCGGGTGTTCCTGCCGCGGGCCGACATCGCCACGGAGACGCTGGTCGCCGGGCTGATCGAGCTGGGCTGGGAGGTGGACGACGTCACGGCCTACCGGACCGTACGGGCGTCGCCGCCGCCGGCCGACACGCGTGAGGCGATCAAGGGCGGCGGTTTCGACGCGGTGCTCTTCACGTCGTCCTCGACCGTGCGCAACCTGGTGGGCATCGCCGGGAAGCCGCACAACGTGACCGTGATCGCCTGTATCGGCCCCGCCACGGCCAAGACGGCCGAGGAGCACGGGCTGCGGGTCGACGTCATGTCGCCCGAGCCGTCCGTGCACAAGCTGGCCGAGGCGCTGGCGGAGTTCGGGCTGCGCCGGCGGGCCTCCGCGGTGGAGGCAGGGGACCCCGTCACCCGGCCCAGCGAGCGGCGGCCCGGGTCCCGGCGGAGGCGGTCGACGACCTGAGCCGCGGGCAGCGGTGAGGCCGTGAGGGGCATGGGGCGCACTCGTCGAGTGCGCCCCGCCTGCGTCCGGTGACCGGCCGCGGTTCGCCTCGCCCGCGTCCGGCCGCGGTCGGTTTCGTTCTGCCTCAGTCGGGTGCCCCGGCCCGGTCGAGTGCCCTCGTCCAGATCCGGGTGGCCTGCCGCAGGCGGCTCCTGTCGGCCTCCGGGAGCGAGTTCGCGTACTGCTTCCGCAGGGACAGGACGACCGAGGGGATGCGCAGCCGCGCGGCGCACGTGCCGTCGGCCACCGCCACGCCGATCTCGCGGCGCCGGAGGCTCTGCGTCGCCCCCTGTTCCTGGTACTCCGCCTTCAGCCGCTCGGCCGCCTCGTCGGGCGTCCGGTACCGGTGCCCCTTCCCGGCCATGCACGTCCGCCAGTCCCGCATGGCCGCGGTGTACTTCGCGTCCGCCGTCACGACGTCCGTGAGGGAGCTGTTGAGGTTCTGGGGCAGATAGGTCGCCGCGGCCCAGTCGTCCAGTTCACCGAACAGCCTTTTGCGGCTCTCGGCCTCGCAGCCCGCTTCCGAGAAGGTGATCGTCCTTTCCCGGCCGAACCGCATGGCGCGGAGATCGGTTTTCCCGCCGCGCAGGGCGCGCATGTACGCCGCCGCCTTTTCTGTCGACAACCGGGCGACGTATTGATCGTTCGTCAGGGATTTCCCGCGTTTCCCGCGTTTCCCGCTTTCCGGAGAGGCGGACAAGGTGGGGGAGGCGGCAGGTTTTCCGGTGGTGTACTGGCGATGGAGTCCGTATCCCTCGGTGCGCCGCTCCTCCAGGTTCAATTGGCGTTCCTCGGGGGAGCCGGAGGGCGGGACGAACGCGTCGACCTCGTAGCGGAAACCCCGCTCCGTCATGCACGCCGCGATGAGCCTCGTCTCCGCGTGGTGGAGCACGGCGTCGTCCCGGGGGTGGTTCCCGGACCGGGTGAGCAGGTCGAGTTCCGCCGCGGTGAGGCCGGACGCGGCGGCGTCCCTGCTCGCGTCCCTGTTCGCATCCCCGTCCCCGTCCCCGGATGACGTGCAGGCCGTCAGCGTGAGCGCGAACGCCGCGGCACCGCAGGAGAGCACGCTCGTCCTGAAGATCCGGCCGTGTGCTGTGACGCCGTGTGCCATGAGGGTGCCCCCACTGCTCCTTCGTGTCCTTCGTGTCCTTCGCGTCCTTCGTGGACGTGCCGCGGGTGTGTGGCGCGCGGCGGTGTCCGCCGGTCGCCCGGTGGACACCGCCGGGCCCGGTCAGCCGTAGGGGTTCGGGCCGCTGCAGGTGGACGTGGTGGTGTTGCTGGGGGAGATCCAGCTGTTGGACGAGAAGGCGTTGTTGTGCGAGGAGGCCAGCTGGGTCTCACCGGTGCCCCGGTACAGGCTGTAGAAGCCTCCGCCGTAGTTCTTGTTGGTCCAGGTGACGGAGTTGCAGTTGACGCCGTTGTTGTAGATCGAGGAGGCGCAGTTGTCCCAGTTCCCGTTGGGGCAGGCGCTGTTGCTGAAGATCGACCAGTCCGGGTTCCTGCCGGACAGCTGACCCGGTCCGGCGCCCGTGTAGTTCTGGCCGTTCCAGAAGCAGAGGCTGCCCGAGTTGCAGCCGGCCGGCGCCGCGGCCGTCTTCACGCTGGTGGGCATCGCGGCCGCCGACGTGCCGTCGGAGCCGCCCGCCGGACTGGCCGCGGACGTACCGGTCATGCCTCCCACGGCCAGCACGGCTCCCGCCGCCACCGCCCATACCCGTCTCATAATCTTCCCTTTCGGTCCGGGGTGTTTCGGCCATTCGCTTTTCCGCTGGCCGATTTACGCGCTTGACCGATGCGCATATGCCTTTGATCAGGCATGTGCACACGGATGCCATGAGCTTTCCGTTCCAGCATTGCCCAGAGGGTCACGCTGGGCAATGATGTATCACCTGGGTGAAAAAGCCGGTGTCATCGGGGGGAGGGGAATGCTCCGCATCCATTTCACAGACGCCGATTTGGCCCGTACGCGATGTGCCGGATCACCGAATGCGCTGTGGGAGATCACCGCGAGCCTGCACCGTTTCCAGACGCGAAAAGGACGCTGGGCTTACGCGGAGTGGCACAGGGCGACCCGCGTCCGGCTGGAGGAGAAAGGGCTCGGCCGCGTACTGCGCGAGATCCTGCTGCCCGTCTTTCCGAGGGCGTCCTACTTTCCCGACTTCCTGACCCCGCCCGAGTCCAGGGAGGGGCTCGACGCCGGTCTGGAGGCCGTCCTCGCGACCCCGCCGCGCCAGGTCCTGGCGGAGGTGGCGCAGCTGGACCGCCTCGTGGGCGCCCCCGCCTGGGCCCCGCGGCTCGCGGAGCGGGAGACCCGGGAGGAACTCGTGCGGGCGATCCGCGCCTACCACGACGCCGCCATCGCCCCCTACGAGGAACAGATGCAGGCCCGCCTGGAGGCCGAACGGGCGATGCGGTGCCGGGCCCTCCTCGACGGCGGCGTCGAGGGGATGCTGACGGGGCTCGGACCCACCATGCACCGGCGCCGGTCCGTCCTCCACGTCGACTTCCCGTCCAGCGACCGGGACCTGCACCTGAACGGCCGCGGGCTGACGCTCGTCCCGTCGTACTTCTGCTGGCACACCCCGACCACCCTCGCCGACCCGCGGCTGCCGCCCGTCCTGGTCTACCCGTTGCACCACGAGGCCCCGGCCCCGCGGCCGGACTCGCCGGGTCCGCCGGGAAGGTGGGGCGAGCGACTCTCCGACAGCTCGGCCGGCCCGGCCGGCTCCCCGGCGAGCCTGACCGGGCTGCTAGGCCGCGCCCGGGCCGGTGTGCTGTGCGCGGCGGCCGTCGGAGCCACGAACGCCGAGATCGCACGGGCGGTCGGCATCTCCGCCCCGTCCGCCAGCAGATACGCCACGGCCCTGCGCTCGGCGGGGCTGATCACCAGCAACCGCTGCGGGGCGACCGTCCTCCACACGCTCACCCCCACCGGGGCCGCCGTACTGCGGGCGGGCAGGCGGGCGGCGGAGTCCGGGAGGGGACGGCCCCCGGGGCGGGAAGGGTGACGGTTCCTCGGACGGGACCCGCAACGCCACCCCCGACGAGATCGCCGACTTCGTCCTCTTCGCCGCCTCCGACCAGGCCCGCTTCGCCACCGGCGCCGAGCTGGTCGCCGACGGCGGCTTCACCCTCGGCGCCCTCGCCTGACCGGCGTCGGCCGTCCGGCCCGGCGGCCGGCGTCACCCGGGGAATAGATGTCGATCGTGGAAAGTTGCCCGCGCATGACGACGGAAAGTATCGACAGTGCGTCCGCCTCCTTGCTCGATGCCGCTCGTACGGCGGCGAAGCAGCTGGCGGTCGAAGCCGCCGAGACCGAGCGGGACCGGCGGATCACCGGCGTGAGTGCCGCCGCCGCCCGGGCCGCGGGCGCGTTCGCCTTAGGAGTGCGCCGTTCTGACGGAGGAGTGGAGGCCGACCTCAGCACGAGGGTCCGGTTCCTGGCCGAGCTCGGACGGGGCTGTCCGTCGACGGCCTGGGTCGCGGCCACGACCTACGAAGCGAAGCGGTTGTTGCAGATCGGCACGTCGCACGAGGCGTACGCGGACGCGTTCCGCGATGTCGACAGCGTGGTGTGCTCGTCCGCCCGGCCCGGGACGGCCGTGCGCGAGCCCGGCGGGCTGCGCATTTCCGGCCGGTGGTCGTACGCCTCGGGATGTGAACTGGCCGAGTGGGCGATGCTTTCCGTGCGACTGCCCGGGGAGGGTGACCGCCCGCCGCAGCCGGCCGCGGTGTTCGCCCGCACCCGGGATCTGACCGTCGACCGGGACTGGCACATGGCGGGGCTGGGCGGCACCGGAAGCCACACCCTCGTCGGCGACGACGTGTGGATCCCCGATTCCCATCTGCTCGACCTGCCCCGGATCGCCGCCGCGCTGTCCAACATCGCGATCGCGGTCGGGCTGTTCGCCCCCCTGTGGGGCGCCGCGCGCGGCGCCCTCGACGTCGTGGTCGACGTCTTCGCCAAGCGGACGTCGCCGAACCCCGCCCACCCCACCCTGGCCGACTCGCCCGGCGCCCGGAGGAACCTCGCCGTCGCCGCGCACAGGATCGACACCGCTGAACGGCGCATGCTCGGGATCGCCGCCGCCGTCGACGCCACGCAGCCCGGCGAGGTGCTTGCGGCCGAAGAGCGCGCACGGCTCCGCATGGATCTGATCGCCGCCGTGCGGGAGTGCCGCAGCGCCCTGGAGGACCTGCTGGACCTGCACGGCTCCACCGGCCTGGACAGCTCCAACCCCTTGCAGCGGTACTGGCGGGACTTCGCGGTGGGGACGCGGCACGTCCAGTTCACCTCCCACGTCGTCGAAGAGGACTACGGCGTGCTTCTGCTCGGCGTCGACGAAGCACCTTCCGGGATGCTCTGAGGCTCCCGAAATCGCCTCGCAGGTGAGGCTCCTCCGGCCCGCGCTGTGACATAGGGGATGTCAATGCAGAGTATGCACTCACATTATTTGCCTCTATGTCCGGCCGGTCCTACCGTGGTGCACGTCCAGCGCGGCCACCAAGGCCGGAACGCCGCCGCCGATCTCGGCGCGCGCCGTCGGACATCTCTCTTCAGACATCTCTCTCAGACGTCTTTCTTTTCGAGGAGCACACCATGGATTTCGAGGGCAAGAGCGTCCTGGTCACGGGTGCGGGGGCGCGAGGAGGCATCGGCGCCGCGACGGCGCACGCGTTCGCACGCGACGGAGCGTCGGTGGTGATCACCGGCCGCAACGTCGAGCGCGGGGCCCAGGTGGTGGACGACATCATCGCCGCCGGAGGAAAGGCCCGGTTCGTCCTCGCCGACCTCAGCGATCTCGCCGACGTCGAGCGGTTGGCCGAGGAGGCGGGTGAGATCGACGTACTGGTCAACAACGCGGCGAGCTACCGGGCCAGCATCAAGCCGGCCCTCGACCAGGACAGAGAGGCGAACGCGGAGACGTGGGACACCAACGTGCACGCCACCTTCGTCCTCAGCACACGACTGGTCCGGGGGATGATCCAGCGGGGCGGCGGCAACATCATCAACGTCAGCAGCATCGCCGCCGCGATCGCCATGCCGCACATGGCCACGTACGGAGCGCAGAAGGCGGCCGTCGAATCCTTCACCCGCAGCTGGGCCGCGGAGTGGGGCCAGTACGGCATACGCGTCAACGCGGTGGCCCCCGGGAACGTGACCAGCGACAACGTGGTGGACTTCATCGGCGCCGACCAGTTCTCCAGCTGGTCCGAGGTCAATCCGCTCAAGCGCAACGCCACGCCCGAGGAACTCGCCGAGGTCATCACGTTCGTGGCGAGCGAGCGCGCGGGCTTCGTCACCGGCCAGGTGATCGTGGCCGACGGCGGCCGCCTCGCCGTCTGAACGACCCGGCGACCACCGTCACGGCGGAGGTCTGTTCCTGCGTCCCGCTCGCGTTCAGCGGCCGACCGCGTGCGGGAGGAAGGCCGTCCAGGTGGCGGGGGTGAGGGTGAGGTGAGGCCCCTCGGGACTCTTGGAGTCGCGGATGAGGATGTGGGCGGCGGTGGGCATGGCGACCTCGACGCAGGAGGGGCCGTCGTCCGAGCTGTAGCTGCTCTTTATCCACTCCAGCTCGGAACCGGCTTCGCCAGAGGGCTGGTATGTCATGACTCTCCCAGTACTTTCTCGATGAAGGCCGACGACTCCTGCGGCGGATGAAGGCCGACGACTCCTGCGGCGTGAGAGCCTGCGCCCGGATGGTTCCATAACGCATGTCGAGGACCGTGGTCTCCTTCGGGTCCGTGATCACGCGGTCGGCGAGCTGCACTTCGTACAGGCCGACAGTGGTCCCGTTGCCGAGTTTGAGCAGCCGGAAGGGGCCACCCAGACCCGAGTTCTCCTCTCGGCTCAGAGGCAGGATCTGCAGATCGACGTTGCGCAACCGAGCGGCTTGCAACAGTCGTTCGAGTTGCGCGCGCATCACCATCTTGCCCCCGATCAGGCGGCGCAATGTCGCCTCGCACAGCACGAAGCTCATGCCGGGCAGGGTGTGCACAATCTTTTGCCGGGACAGGCGGGCGGCGATCCGTCGCTCCAACTCGTCCTCCGCGAAGGTCGGCCGCCGGGAGCCGAAGACGGCCCGCGCGTACTCCTCCGTCTGGAGAAGGCCGTCCACGACGGAGTTGTTGTACGAGCAGATCTCCACCGCCTCCGCCTCCAGGCGCTTCACGTCCCGCACCTTCTTCGGGTACCGGACCTCCGCCACGTTCTCCTTGAGCGCCGCGATCCTGCCGCCCGCCGTCAGGGCCTCGTCCGCGCGGTCCAGGTACTCGGGACGGGGGATGCGCCGTCCCCGTTCCACCGAGGAGACCAGTTCCTCCCCGTACCCGATGGCCTCCCCGAACTCGGCCTGGGGGAGACCGGCCGCCTCGCGCCACAGCTTCAGCTGCCGTACCACCGTCCGCATCACGGCTCCGGCCTCGTCGTCCTCCGCTTCCGGGTCCCAGCCGTTCACGTCCGCCGTCCTCCCCTGCTCCCGCCGAGCCCTTCCCGGTCCAACGCGCCCGCCCGCGGCCGGACATGCCGTACCGCCCGGACGGAACCGGACGGCGCGCGGACATCCAGCGGTCGCACGGGCTGCCGTACTTCACAGATTACGCACGGGTGAACACGCTGGGTGATGTGAATCAGCAGACAACCCCGCTCGTCCCCCCGATCCCGCCGCACCGCTTCACCGTGCCGCTCTCCGCCACACGCCGGGGCGCCCGTCTCGCCCGGGTGCTCGCGGCCGAGCAGCTGTGCGTGTGGGGTCTCCCGCCGGACCCGGCCCGGCTCGTCGTGGCCGAACTCGCCGCGAACGCCGTCCTGCACGGCCAGGTCCCCGGCCGGAGTTTCCGCCTGACCCTCCTCCTCATGCGGTCCGGCACGCTGCGTGTCGAGGTCGCCGACCTGTCCGGTGACCGGCTGCCCGCACGGTCCGCGGCGGCGGACGCCGCGCTCGCCGAGTCGGGGTACGGCCTGCTGCTCGTCGAGGAGTCGGCGGACCGCTGGGGGGTGCGGACCGGACCGGGACCGGGCAAGGCCGTGTGGGCGGAGATCGACTACCCGGGGCACGCCGCGGGGGCCCGCCCGGAGGCCGACCGCGCGTCGGCAAACGCACCGGTGGGGCGGGCGTAGCGTTGGTGGTATGACTTCGTACGGATCCTTTCCCGGTGCGCGGCCGCGGCGGTTGCGGACCAGTCCCGTGATGCGGCGCATGGTGGCCGAGACCCGGCTGCACCCCGCCGACTTCATCCTTCCGGCCTTCGTGCGCGAAGGGGTGTCCGAGCCGGTGCCGATCGAGGCCATGCCGGGGGTCGTGCAGCACACGCGGGACAGCCTGAAGAAGGCCGCCGCGGAGGCCGTGGCCGCCGGGATCTCGGGGATCATGCTCTTCGGCGTGCCGGAGGACGCCAAGAAGGACGCGGTGGGGACGGCCGGGACCGACCCGGACGGAATCCTGCAGGTGGCCCTGCGGGACGTACGGGCCGAGGTCGGGGACGAGCTGCTCGTGATGTCCGACCTGTGCCTGGACGAGACCACCGACCACGGGCACTGCGGCGTGCTGGACGCGCAGGGGCGGGTCGACAACGACGCCACCCTGGAGCGGTACGCCGAGATGGCCCAGGTCCAGGCCGACGCGGGAGCCCATGTGGTCGGCCCCAGCGGGATGATGGACGGCCAGATCGGGGTCGTCCGCGACGCCCTCGACCAGATCGGGCGCGAGGACGTGGCGGTGCTGGCCTACACCGCCAAGTACTCGTCCGCCTTCTACGGGCCCTTCCGGGAGGCCGTCGGCTCCTCCCTGAAGGGCGACCGCAAGACGTACCAGCAGGACCCGGCGAACGCGCGGGAGTCGCTGCGGGAACTGGCGCTCGACCTGGAGGAGGGCGCCGACATGGTGATGGTCAAGCCCGCCGGCCCCTACCTCGACATCCTGGCGCGCGTCGCGGACGCGGCCGACGTGCCGGTGGCCGCGTACCAGATCTCCGGCGAGTACTCGATGATCGAGGCCGCCGCCGAGAAGGGCTGGATCGACCGCGACAAGGCGATCCTGGAGACGCTGACCGGCATCAAGCGGGCCGGCGCGCGGAACATCCTCACGTACTGGGCCGTCGAGGTGGCGCAGAAGCTGCGGTGACCCGGCGTGCTCGGGACGGGTCGTTCCGGGGCGTGCCGTGCCGTGCCGTGCCGTGCCGTGCCGTCAGACTTTCAGCAGGTCCACCAGGCGGGAGAAGCCGTCGTCCGCGTGGCCCCCGGCGACCGCCCGGTCGAACAACTCCCGCAGCGGGTCGAAGAGTTCGGTGCGTACGCCCTGGTCGGCGAAGGCGGTCAGGATGTTCGGGAACGCCGCCTGGTTGACGGCCAGGCTGGACACGTCGGTCAGGTGGCGGCCCGTGTCGACCGCCTCGGCCGTGTGCGGCACCAGGCTCGCCGTCATGGCGTTCAGCCAGTCGGAGAGCAGCGGGGCCAGTTCGCGGGCCTCGACGCCCTGGGAGCGGATCAGGGCGTAGGACTGGACCACGCCCATCACCGTGCCGTACATGCCCGTCAGCAGGGCCAGGTCGTAGAGGGCGGCCAAGCCCGGGTCCTCGCCCGTCCAGCGGGTGCCGCCCAGGGCTTCGAGGACCGGACGGTGGGTCTCGTACGCCTGCCGGTCGCCGCTGTAGAGGACGTACGCGGCCGGGGTGCCGATCATCTGCGGTACGGCCATGATGCCGCCGTCGACGTACCGGATGCCGTGCTCCTCGGCCCAGGCCGCGAACTTCCTCGCCTGCTCGGGCGTCCCGTTGGTGACGTTCACCAGGGTGCGGCCCGCCAACTCGGCGGTGTGCGGCCGGAGGAGGGCGGTGACGTCGTCGTACGTCGTCACGCAGACGAGGACGAGCGGGCTCGCCGCGACGGCCCGGGCCGGGGTGTCGGCCGGGGTCGCGCCCTGGGCGGTCAGGGGTTCCGTCCTGGACCGGGTGCGGTTCCAGACCGTGGTGGGGTGACCGGCCCTCAGGAGGGCGGTCGCGAGTGCCGTGCCCATGAGGCCCAGGCCCAGGACGGTGACAGGGGTGTGTGACGAGTTGAGGGATGCCATGACGACCATGCTGGTCGGCGTCTCAACTCGTCACAAGTACCCACTATTTGGTCAGATGCTTACCTCGTGGTGAGCGAGGGCCGACCGGTGTCACCAGGTGAGGGCGTCGGCACTCGTCGCCTGCCAGTAGGTGACGTAGATCGAGTCGTCCACGTACACGCCCTCCGCGGGGAGCGACGGGCTGACGGGCGTGTCCGAGTCGGTGTTGAGGTAGACCTCCAGGGACTCGGCCGTGTAGCCGTTGGAGCCGCTGCCGTCCGCCGCCGAGAGGCCGACGCCCGCGTAGCCCGACTCGCCCGGGTCCAGGGTGACCACGGCCTGCGGCTTGGACTCCTCGACGACCGGCGGCACGGACTGGGCCTCGCCGAACCGGACGACCGGGTAGTTGGGTACGTGGCAGAGCTTCGAGCCGGTGTTGGTGACGGTGAGGAGCAGGTGGTTGAGGGGGCGGTTGACCGGGGTGGCGGTCACCTGGATGTCGGTGCAGGGGGTGAGGGCGGAGGAGCCCTTGCCTGTCTTGGCGGTCTTGTCGGTCCTGGCCGCCACGGCTTCGGCCCGGCCCGTGCCCGTGTTTGCGTCCGTGCCCGTGTTTGCGTCCGTGTTCGTGTCCGTGTCCGTGGACGTTCCCTTGTTCCCCTGCGACGAGGGCGCCACGGACGAGGAGCCGGCCGGCGCGCCCTCGTCACGGACGCCGTCCGCGTTGCTGCACGCGGTCAGGGACAGCGTGGCGACCGTGAGCGCGGCGGCGGCGAGCAGACGGGTACGGGTGGTGCGTGCGGACATGAGTGATCCCCCTGGTGCGGTACGGATGGTGACGCGGACCGCTCGACCGGATACCGGGAGCGGCGTGCTTGGATGGCCCAAGCTTGTGCGGTGGTCCGTCCCGGGCGCCACATCCGGCGGCAATTCCGGGACGCTGGAATGGCTGTAACGGCTTTGACCTGGGGGAACGACCTACCCCTGGAATGCGGATCCGGGACGCGGAGAGAGGGAGAGCGGTGGCGGGGGACGAGTTCACCGAGCTGTTGGGGCAGCTGAAGGAGCGGTCCGGGCTCAGTTACGGGGTGCTTGCGAAGAGGCTGCACACGAGTGCGTCCACGCTGCACCGGTACGTCAACGGGGAGGCCGTGCCGACGGACTACGCGCCCGTGGAGCGGTTCGCGCGGATGTGCAGGGCGACGCCCGGGGAACTGGTGGAGCTGCACCGGCGGTGGATCCTGGCGGACGCACGACGCAAGCAGCGGCCGACGGGGGGTGGTTCCGGGACCGGCCTGGGGGCCGGTCCCGGAACCGGGCTCGGGACCGGTTCCGGGGGCGGTTTTGAGCCCGGCTCCGGCACCGGTCCCGGCTCCGGCGCCGGGTCCGTGTCCGGCTCCGGCGCCGGGTCCGTGTCCGACTCCAGGTCCGAGTCCGGCTCCGGGACCGAGCCCAAGAACGGGTCCGGGACCGGGACTGGGTCCGGGGCAGGTCCCGAGACCGAGTCCGGGGTTGAGTCCGGGGCAGGCCCCAGGACCGGGTCCGGGGCCGAGACCAGGCCCGTGGCCGGTGTTGGGGCCGCGGCTGCGGCTGGGAGCGGGGACGGGGCTTCGCCCGGGAGCGAGATACCGGCCGCCGGGCCGGCAGCTCCGGCTCCGGCTCCGGCGCCGGAGGGTGCTCCGGCAGCTTCAGGTCCGACCCCGGCGGGCGGTCCCG
>NZ_JABTYA010000179.1:0-2705 GCF_013302945.1 Streptomyces sp. 8P21H-1
CGGTCGCGGGCTCCGTGCCCGCCGTGGCGGCCAGGACGGCCGAGGAACCCCTGCCGGTCCCGGACCCCGGGTCGGTCGCGGGTGGCGTGCCGTCCGCGGAACCCGCGCCTGCCACGGATCCGCTGCCTGTCGCGGAGGCCGGGACGACCACGGAACCCGCGCCGGTCCCGGAACCCGGGACGGTTGCGGAACCCGGGACGGTTGCGGAACCCGGGACGGTTGCGGAACCCGGGACGGTTGCGGACCCCGGGACGGTTGCGGACCCCGGGACGGTTGCGGGCCCCGGGACGGTTGCGGGCCCCGGGCCGGTCCCGGACGGTACGTCGACTGCGGACCCCACGCCTGCCACGGGGACCGGGACGACCACGAGGACTGGGGCCGGCACGGAACCCGTAGCGGAGGCGGAGCCCGGCCCGGTTGCGGCGGGTGCCGTGCCGGCGGCGGCGTCCGGTGCCGGGGCCGTGCAGGACGTGCGGTCCGTGGCCGTGCTCGACCGGGCCGACCGGGAGCGGCTGCTCGGGGGCGCCCACCACGATCCGCACTCCGTGCTCGGGGCCCACCCCGTGCCCGGCGGCGTGGTCTTCCGGGCACTGCGGCCGTACGCGCTCTCCGTGACCGTCGTCGCCGACGGACTGCGGGCCCCGCTGGACGACGAGGGCGACGGGTTCTTCTCCGCCGTGCTGCCGCTGCACGAGGTGCCTCCCTACCGGCTGTCCGTGGAGTACGAGGGGGCCGTGCACGACACCGAGGACGCGTACCGCTTCCTGCCCACGCTCGGCGACCTCGATCTGCACCTGTTCGGGGAGGGACGGCACGAGCAGCTCTGGAAGGTCCTCGGCGCGGAGCCGATGGAGCACCAGGGCGTGGCGGGCACCCGCTTCTCGGTCTGGGCGCCGAACGCCCGCGGTGTCCGGGTCGCCGGCACCTTCAACTTCTGGGACGCGACCGCGTTCCCGATGCGGTCGCTGGGCTCCTCCGGCGTGTGGGAGCTGTTCGCGCCCGGCGTCGGCGAGGGGGAGCTCTACAAGTTCGAGATCACCAAGCCCGACGGGACGAAGACGCTGCGCGCCGACCCGATGGCCCGGCGTACGGAGCTGCCGCCCGCCACGTCCTCCGTGATCCACTCCTCGCGCCACGAGTGGCAGGACCAGGAGTGGATGGCGCGCCGGGCCGAGCGGCCCGCGCACCAGGCCCCCTTCTCCGTGTACGAGCTGCACCTCGCGAGCTGGCGGCCGGGCCTGACCTACCGCGAGCTGGCCGAGCAGCTGCCCCGCTACATCTCCGACCTCGGCTTCACCCACGTGGAGCTGATGCCGGTCGCCGAACACCCCTTCGGCGGCTCCTGGGGCTACCAGGTCACCGGCTTCTACGCGCCCACCGCGCGACTGGGCACCCCGGACGACTTCAAGTACCTCGTCGACGCCCTGCACCGGGCCGGCATCGGCGTGATCATGGACTGGGTGCCCGCGCACTTCCCCCGGGACGAGTGGGCGCTGGCCGAGTTCGACGGGCGCCCGCTGTACGAGCACGAGGACCCGCTGCGGGCCGCGCACCCCGACTGGGGAACCCTGGAGTTCGACTACGGCCGGCGGGAGGTGCGCAACTTCCTCGTCGCCAACGCCGTGTACTGGTGCGAGGAGTTCCACATCGACGGGCTGCGGGTCGACGCCGTCGCCTCCATGCTCTACCTCGACTACTCGCGCGAGGCCGGGCAGTGGACGCCCAACGTCCACGGCGGCCGGGAGAACCTCGACGCGGTCGCCTTCCTCCAGGAGATGAACGCCACCGTCTACCGGCGCGAGCCGGGCGTCGTCACCATCGCCGAGGAGTCGACCGCCTGGGACGGTGTCACCCGGGCCACCCACCACATAGGGCCGGGCGGCTTCGGCGGCCTCGGGTTCGGGCTGAAGTGGAACATGGGGTGGATGCACGACTCGCTGGACTACGTCTCGCACGAGCCGGTACACCGCAAGTACCACCACCACGAGATGACGTTCTCGATGGTGTACGCGTACAGCGAGAACTACGTGCTGCCGATCTCCCACGACGAGGTCGTGCACGGCAAGCGGTCGCTGGTGTCGAAGATGCCCGGCGACTGGTGGCAGCAGCGCGCCACCCAGCGGGCCTATCTGGGCTTCATGTGGGCCCACCCCGGCAAGCAGCTCCTGTTCATGGGCCAGGAGTTCGCGCAGGGCGCCGAGTGGTCGGAGGCGCACGGTCCCGACTGGTGGCTCCTGGACCCGTCCTACGGGGCGGCCGCCGAGCACCGGGGGGTGCGGGACCTCGTCCGGGACCTCAACACCGTCTACCGGGACGCCCCGGCGCTCTGGGAGCTCGACACCGATCCCGCCGGGTTCGGGTGGGTCGCCGGGGACGCCGCCGAGGACAACGTCTTCGCGTTCCTGCGGCACGCCGCCGACGGGTCGCCGCTGCTGGCCGTCTCCAACTTCGCGCCGGTGGTGCGGCACGAGTACCGGCTGGGGGTGCCGGACGACGTGAACGCCTGGCACGAGGTGCTCAACACGGACGCGGAACGGTACGGCGGGAGCGGCGTCGGCAACGCCGACCCGGTCAAGCCGGACGATCTGGCCTGGCACGGGCGCCCGGCCAGCATCCGCCTGACGCTGCCGCCCCTGTCCACGGTGTGGCTGCGCCCGGCCTAGGTCCCTCGCGCCGGACGGGCCGGAGATCCGGCCCGTCCGGCG
>NZ_JABTYA010000180.1:0-172 GCF_013302945.1 Streptomyces sp. 8P21H-1
GGTCCGGGTGAGGCGCTGGACTGCTACGTCACCGCCCACGCCCGCGCCGCCGGGACCCGTGACAGCCCCGCGTTCCGGCGCGGCCTCGCGGTCCGGCTCGGCGTGGCGGACCACCCCGTGATGACCCGCTACTGGGAACTGGCCGCACGGTCGGCGCCCGGCCTGACCCTGG
>NZ_JABTYA010000180.1:328-549 GCF_013302945.1 Streptomyces sp. 8P21H-1
CGGCGGAGGGCTGAGCCTGCGTGGGGCTGCCGCCATGGGCGGGACGTCCGTGCGTCGTCGGCATACGGCCACGTCCGACTGCTGCGCGGGCGCGGGCGCCGACCACTGGGCGCGTGCCGTGCACGCCGCCTCACCCTTTGGCCGCCGGGCGTCGGGCGTCGGGCGTCGGGTACGCCTTCCCGTGTGTCGGCGGCGTACGTCCCGACGGCCGGGCCGGCGTC
>NZ_JABTYA010000181.1:0-1651 GCF_013302945.1 Streptomyces sp. 8P21H-1
CGCGCGGCCCGGTCCCTCGGCGACTCCGGTGAGCTATCCGCCGTACCGCGTGCGGGCGCACCGGGCCCCGCCCCGCGGCGGCCCGTCCCTGGTCTCGATGACCCTGCTCATCACAGCGCCCGCGGTGCTCGCCGTCGCCGCGCTGCGCCCGCGCTGACCCCTGGAGGACCCCTTGTCGGAATGGCTTGTTCTCACCCTTGCGATGGCGGCCGCCGCCGTCGTCGTCCTCATCGTCACCTTCGTGCGGCACCACACGGTCGCCGAGGACGACGACCCGTCCGACACCCCGGACGTCATCGAGTACATGACGATGATGATCGGGGTGGTGTACGCCATCGTGCTCGGTCTCGCCATCGCGGGCGTCTGGGAGGCGCGGGGCGTCGCCGAGGACCACGTGCAGACCGAGGCGCACGCGCTGCACGAGATCTCCGAGCGGGTACGCGTCTACCCTCCCGAGGCGCGCGACCGCATCCGGGACGACGTGAACGCCTACGTCGGCCATGTCGTGACCACCGAGTGGAAGACCATGGCCGACCACGGCCACGTCACCGGGCGGGGGGAGGAACTGCTCGACCGGATCCGCCACGACGTCACCGACTACGAGCCGAGGACGGACTTCGAGGCCCAGGCGTACCAGCCGCTCCTCGACCAGGTGACGGCCGCGGACACCGCGCGCACCGCCCGGGCGGAGGCGACGGAGCCGACGATGCCGGGCGTCGTGTGGTTCGGGCTGATCAC
Source organism: Streptomyces sp. 8P21H-1 (assembly GCF_013302945.1). Taxonomy (NCBI): domain Bacteria; kingdom Bacillati; phylum Actinomycetota; class Actinomycetes; order Kitasatosporales; family Streptomycetaceae; genus Streptomyces; species Streptomyces sp. 8P21H-1. The sequence goes on from NZ_JABTYA010000181.1 coordinate 739, forward strand.
CGGGGCCGTGGTGACGGTGGGGCTGATCTTCGCCCTGCAGATCCGGCGCACCGCGCGCGAGGTGCTCCTGGCGGGCCTGTTCGCCTCGCTGATCGCCTTCCTGCTCTTCCTGATCTGGGACTTCGACGCCCCCTACAGCCGTGGGATCACCGCGACCGCGGAACCGTTCCTGGCCCACTTCCCCGGAGCCGGCGGCTGACGGACCCACCGGGGACCCGTACCCGTATCCGGCACCCGCGCGGGAGGGACGGGCGCCACGCCGCGCCCGTCCCTCCCGCGCGGGCACGGAACAACCGGTTCGGCCCACACGGTTGCCCCGTTCGCGCTACTGGGATCGCGCCCTCGACCGCACCTTCCTAGCGTTCCGGTCATCGAGGTGCATGTACGGCGCAGCGGAAAAGGTCCGCGGATTGCTCCTCGGGAATCCGGAGGACTCGACCATGCGCGCGATACGCGTCGCCTCGGCCGCACTGCTGGGCATGACCGCCCTGACCCTCGCCATGCCCGTCGCCGTCGCCGAGGGCGACGGGGACCGGGAGGGGGGCGGGAAGGGCGGCATCACCTCGTTCGGCTTCGACGTCACCCCGTCGACCATCGCGGCGGGCGGCCGCGTCACGCTGACCGTCGAGGGCTGCAGGAAGAAGACCGAGGTCACCTCCGGCGTCTTCGACCCCGTGACGATCCGCAAGGGGGAGTCCACGGGCACGGCGACCGTCGACCGGGACGCCGAACCCGGCGCGGTGTACGAGGTGACGTTCCGGTGCGGGAACGAGACCGGCCGTACGGACCTCACCATCGCCGGCGGCCGCCCGGACGACCCCGCCCACCCCCCGGCCCGCCGGGGCGTCAAGGCGGGCCTCGGCGGCACCGCGGACGGCTTCGACCCGGGCGAGATCGCCCTGGGGGCGGCGCT
>NZ_JABTYA010000017.1:0-10759 GCF_013302945.1 Streptomyces sp. 8P21H-1
TCGGGCCCCGGTCCCCGGTCGGGTCCTGGTTCCGGCCCGGAGACCGATCCGGGCGGGAGTCCGGACTCCGGGGCCGTGCCCCAGGCCTCCGCGGCCACCTCCCACTGGGCGACGAGCCGTACCGGGTCGGTGTCGCAGGCCCTGGCCAGGGCCTCGACCGCCCCGAGGGGGGGCAGTGCCTTTCCGTTGAGGTAGCGGTCCCAGGAGGATCGGCTGTACGCGGTTCTGTCGGCCAGCGCCGCGAGCCCGAGTCCGCTGTGATCCTTGAGTCTTCGTAGGTGTACGACGAACTGCCGGACCTGCGGGTCGAGCGAGTCGGGCAGTTTCTTCCATCGAGACATGTTCCACCCCACGTCTTGAAGTCCCTCACAGAAAGATGTCGCACTTTCCCGTTCCAGTTCCCTCCCGTGACAGGGACCGGAGGAGTGACCGAACCGTTTCAGCCGTTCCGGCCCGTCCCGGCGTCCCGCCGAAGCCGCGCCTCTTCCGGAGTCCTCGCAGGTCGGCGGCAGGGACGTCCCGAGCACGCCCAAGTCGAGCGGCCGCCCTGGCGCGGGGGGCGGACCGGCGGGCAGTGTCTGTGGTGCACAACGGGCGGCGTGGTCCACCCCGCGCCGCCCCACCGGACGGCGCCTCGTCCTCGCCGGGGGAGGGGACGAGGCGTCGCGGGGCGGCAGCCGGTACGGAGCACGTCGGTCGTGGTCGTACGTGGAGGGGGGAACCCGGCCGGCAGCCGCCCCGGAGGTCTCCGGGAGACCCGGGCGAGGAGCGGGTCTCCCGGCGGTCGCCGGGGCGGGCCTCGTGTCACCTCCGCCAGAACAGGTGGTGCGCGACACCGCTCGTGCTGTGCGCGACCTCCAGATGGAACCGGTCGAGCAGTTCGTCGGGCGACTCCCAGAGGCGGAGGCCGGAGCCGAGCTCCACCGGGGAGACCGCCACGTGCAGGGTGTCGACGAGATCGGCGTCGAGGAACTGCCGGACGGTGGTGACCCCGCCGCCGAGCCGGACGTCCTTGCCCTGAGCTGCCTCCCGGGCCCGTTCGAGGACCGTGACCGGATCGCCGTCGACGAAGTGGAACGTGGTGTCGGAGAGCGTGATCGAGGGGCGCTCGTGGTGGGTCATGACGAACACCGGGGTGTGGAACGGGGGTTCGTCGCCCCACCAGCCGCGCCAGTCATGGTCCTGCCAGGGACCGCGCTGGGGGCCGAACTTGTTGCGGCCCATGATCTCGGCGCCGATGTTGCGCGCGAAGTCCCGTGTGAAGTAGTCGTCGAGGCCGCGGCTGCCTCCGGGGTCGGTGCGCATGGGCCAGCTCGCCGTGGCGCCGGCCCAGGCGAACAGCCGCCCGGGGTCGACGTGGCCGAACGGGTTCTCAAGACTCTGGTGCTCGCCGGCACCGATCCCCTCACTCGAGACGCTGAAGTTCATGACTCTCAGCAGCTGATCCATGTGTCTCCTCGTCAGGTCCTGTCGCTCCTCGTGCGGCGGGATGCCCCACGTCAGGACGTCGAACGGGACATGGCCGGATCGACAGCGGCTCATGACTTCTTCCGGTGCCCACCGGTGCGGTGCTGCAGTGTTCCGGCATTGCGGCGCCGCGGCGCTGTGTACAGATGTTCGAATTATGCCCTCGCGCTTCCCGCCGGCGAACTACGATTCGGCTCCGAACCTCCGGCGTCCTTGGGGAAAACGCATGAGTGATGTGAGCACCGGTATTGGCAAGGTGGTCGTGAACAGGGCGATGTCGCTGGACGGTTTCATCGCCGGTCCCGGTCACGCGATGGACTGGATCGCCGAGCACCTGACCGCGGACACGTTCCCGGAGGTCATGGCCGCCACGGGTGCCATGCTCATCGGCCGCGGCACGTACGAGGTCGCCAAGCGCATGTCCGCCCAGGGCACCGCCTACGACGGGGGAGCACAGTTCGTCCTCACCCACGAGCCTCCCGGCGAGCCGGACCCTGGCGTCACGTTCCTCAGCTGCGATCTCGAGGAGGCCGTCGCCACGGCACGCAGCGCCGCGGGCGGCGGGAACCTGGAGATCCTCGGTGCCGATGTGGCCGCCCAGTGCCTGCGGCGCGGGCTCGTCGACGAGATCCTGGTGTACGTCGTGCCGGTGCTGCTGGGCGACGGTGTCCGCTTCTCGCCCCCGGGCCTCGGCAGGATCGACCTGGAACCGTTCGGCACCACCCGGTCGGGCGCCGTCACGATGCTCCGCTTCCGCGTGCGGAAGCAGGCGCGGCCCTCCAGCGGTTGACCTCCGCCTCCGCACACCGCGGACACCCCGGTGTCCGGGCCCGGGCGGCAGGGGCTGAGTCCCGTGACGACGGCGTCGTCGTCACGGGACTCAGCCCCTGCCGCCCCGTCGTGTCAGCCCACCGGTGTCGCCGGCGGTGCCGGTGCACCGGCACCGCCCGACTCCTCGGCGAGGCGCTCCATGCCGCTGGTGTCCTTGAGCGGCTTCTCCTTGATGAACAGCACGGCGACCAGCGCCAGCAGGGCGAACGGGGTGGCGACGAGGAAGAGGTCACCCGTGGCGACGCCGTAGGCGTGCTCCACGATCTCCCGCATCGGCGCCGGCAGCTTCGTCATGTCCGGAACGCTGTGGGCACCGCCCCCGGTGGCGCCGGCCGAGGCACCGGCGTCCTGCAGGCCCTTGGTCATCTCGCTGGCGACGCGGTTCGCGAGAATCGCGCCGAGCACACTGGTTCCGATGGTGCCGCCCATGCTGCGGAAGAAGGACAGCACCGAGGTGGCGGCGCCGAGTTCGGCGGCGGGGACGTCGTTCTGGGCGGCGAGGACGAGGTTCTGCATCAGCAGGCCGACGCCGATCCCCATGACCGCCATGTAGATGCTCAGCAGGCCGAAGTGCGTGCCGGCGTCGATGGTGGACAGCAGGGCGAGGCCCGCGGTCATGCACACGCCGCCGATCACGAGGTAGATCTTCCAGCGGCCCGTGGCGCTGATGATCTGCCCCGCGAGGGTGGAGGACACCAGCAGACCCAGGATCATGGGCAGGCTCATCAGACCCGCGGCCGTCGGGGACTTGCCGAGGGAGACCTGGAAGTACTGCGAGAGGAAGACGGTGCCGCCGAACATGGCCACACCGACGAACAGGCTGGCCAGCGTGGTCAGCGACACGGTGCGGTTGCGGAAGATGCCCAGCGGGATGATGGGTTCCGCGACCCGTGACTCGACGACGAGTGCGGCGACCAGCGCCACCACTCCCCCGCCGGTCAGGGCCGCGGTCTGCCAGGAGACCCAGTCGAACTCGTTGCCGGCCAGCGACACCCAGATGAGCAGCGCGCAGACGCCCGCGACGATCAGGAAGGCGCCGAGGAAGTCGATCTTCGCTTCGCGGCGGACGGCGGGCAGCCGCAGGGTGCGCTGCAGCAGCACGATCGCCAGCAGCGCGAACGGTACGCCGATGAAGAAGCACCAGCGCCAGCCCAGCCAGGAGGTGTCGACCAGGACGCCGCCGATGAGCGGGCCGGCCACGGTGCCCACGGCGAAGACCGCGCCGAAGATGCCCGCGTACTTGCCCAGTCGGCGGGGCGGGATGATGGCGGCCATCACGACCTGGGCCAGGGCGGTGAGCCCGCCCGCGCCGATGCCCTGGGCGACCCGGCTGAAGATCAGCAGTCCCACGTCGTGCGAGAAGCCCGCGAGCAGCGAGCCGACCACGAACATGCCGAGGGAGAGCTGGAGCAGCAGCTTCTGGTCGTAGAGGTCGGCGAGCTTGCCCCACAGCGGCACGGTCGCCGTCATGGCCAGCAGTTCGGCGGTGACGACCCAGGTGTAGGAGGACTGGCTCGCCCCCAGGTCGGCGATGATCCGCGGCAGCGCGTTGGCCACCACGGTCCCGGCGAGGATGGCCACGAACATGCCGGCCATCAGTCCGGACATGGCCTGCAGTATCTGCCGGTGGGACATGGCAGTCGGGGACGCCTCTTCCGGCGCCGCTGGTGAAGTCACTTCATCTCTTTCGAAGGTCGAACGGGGCCACCCCGCACGGCGGAAGGACGGTGGGGTGCCCTGAGCCAAAGGGTCCGGTCAGCGTCGACCGGACGTGGTCGGCGCCGGCGGTTGCGGGAGCCCGGCAGCCAGCTGCTCGAAGACCTCGCGGAACACGTCGGCGAAATCGGCTTCGTCCTGGTGGACGCACCAGTGCTCCACCGCGATACGGCCGGCGGTGGCGCCGACCGCTGCCAGCAGCCGCGGGTACAGGTCGAGCGCGCGTCGTCGCTCGTCCTGCGACGCGCCGGCCGGGCCGTCGTCGGCGCCCGGGGACGTACCGGCGCCGATCCGCTCGGCGACCGCTTCGGCCAGGCCGGTCTCGTCCGCCAAGTGGGCGCCGAGACTGCGTGCGAGAAGTTCCGGGGCCTTGCCCAGCACCTCGACGTACAGGCGCCACAAGTCGGTCTGCTGTTCGACCTCCTGCAACTCCCCCGCCATGGCGTCACGCAGCGCCTCGAGCGGCGACAGTTCACGTGGCGCGTCCAGCAGGGCCCGCCGCACCCGGGCGCTCGACTCCGCGCCGATCAGCACGAACACCTCGTCGCGGGAGTCGAAGTAGTTGAAGAAGGTGCGCGCGGAGACCCCCGCCGCGGCGCTGATCGCGTCGACGGTGACGTTCTCCAGTCCGTGCTCGGCGGCCAGCCGCACCGCCGACTCGACGAGTGAGGCACGCGTGGCCCGCTTCTTGCGCTCACGCCAGCCGTCTTCCGCGGTGTTCTTCTCGCTCACGCATTGCATACTACGCAAAAATGCAGTCTCTGCAATAATCCTTCTCCGGGTCGCGTGGGACCCGCCCCGTGCGACGTGCGGCCGCCCTGTCTCAGGGCTGCCGTCCTCCGGTGGCGAGTCGGCGTTTGTCGGGTTTTCCCGCGGGGGTGAGCGGTACCTCCCCGATGAGGGTCAGGCGGGTCGGTGCGCTGGCCTCCTCCAGGTTCGCCCCGACCAGGGCGCGCAGCTCGCCCAGGTCCGGGACGTGTCCGGCGGTGGGCACCACGAAGGCGTGGACGGCCTCGCCGGTGTCGTCGTCGGGGACGGCGACGACGTACGCCTCGGCCACCGAGGGATGGGTGGCGAGCAGCCGCTCGACGGGACCGGCGTAGTGGACGTTGGCATTGACGATGATCACGTCGCGGGTCCGTCCCGTGAGCCACAACCGGCCCTCGCCGTCGAGGCGGCCGAGGTCGCGGGTGCGCACCCAGCCGTCGACGTACACCTCGGGTGGCCCGCTCACCGTCCGGGTGCACCAGCCGGTGGAACGCGGTCGGCGCGACGAGGACCGGCGCCGCCCGCCGGGCGCCCGGCAGGTCGACGGCGGTGTCCCGCGTCCCGCCGCCGCGCAGGACCCGCGGCAGCAGCAGGTACCGGTCGAAGGCCCGCTCGTTGTCGGCCAGGACACGTTCCTCGCCCGCCCCGCCCGCCACGTAGTCGTAGCCGACGGGATCCAGCGTCCTGCGGGCCGCGTCGTGCAGCGCGCGCAGCGTCACGGTGTCACCGGGGCGGCGGAGGCGAGGCGGTCGGCGAGGAACGCGCGCAGCGGGGCACGGTGGAACTCCTCACTGTCCCATTCGTTCTCCAGGTTCTCCGTGACGTGGTGCTCGCCGGCGGGTTCACCGGCCCGGTACCAGCGGACGACCGGATGCAGATAGCGGCTGTCGAGGCCCGCCACGTCCTGCTGCGGCTTGCGCCCGGCGGTCACGTCGAAGGGATCCACCCGGTCGTGGTCCGCGCCGTACTCCAGGGTGATCACCGCGTGCGCGGCCACCTCGCCGAAGTCCCCGGCTCGCACGGCCTGCGCCACGTGCCGGACGGGGACCTCCTCCGCGTGGCGCAGGGTGCCGTCGGGGGCGACGAGCAGCAGGTCGCCGAGGACGGCGAACTGCTGCCACAGCGCGGAGGACCGGTTGACCCGGGTGATCACGGCGTCGACGGCCCGCTCCACGGTGTCGCCCAGTTCCGTCACCGGCCAGGTCTCGCCGTAGTGGCGCACGCGCAGCGCGCGGTGCAGGGCGCGGACCGAGTAGCGGAACCCGTGGATGAATCCGGTCGTGGACTTCTTGAAGTCGGGGCCCTGCATCAGCGTCCCGGCGAAGTACAGGCCGGGGACGTTGACCGACTCGCTGAGAGGGGTGAGGGCGGGGAAGCGGCCGTCGACGATCAGGTCCGGCGCACAGGTGTCGTCGAAGATCGAGGTGTCGAACCGGAAACCGGCCGCGACGATCACCCGGTCGTAGCGGAGGTCCTTGACGACCTCGTCGGCCCGCTCGAAGGACACCGGTACGCGCAGGCCGTCCGCCTCCCGGCGGATGTCCAGCACCCGGCCGTCCAGGAGCGCGTTCTGCGACTTGAGCTGGTAGCTGTCGAGTTCACCAGCGACGGCGGGCGCACGGGGGTCGACGGCGGTCACGGGTACGCGGGAGTCGACGAGGTCGTCTCCCGGCGGTCGGGCAATGCGACAAAAATCCAGTACGCGATGCTCACCGCATGACTTCCGGCAATAGGGATGCCTTTACCGAAAGGCTCACAGCCCGTGCCCGTAACTCCTCATAAGAACTGCCCACACGTCGGGTTCTGAAAATTCGAGTACAGTCGACGCTCAGTCTTGTGCGATTTCGGGGTTGTGAAGGATTCGGCCGTCAATGGAATTCACTTCTCGCGCCCCCTCAGCACTTCTTCAAGCCCTCCCAGGAGGCGTTGCGCTAATCGGCTTGTAGCACTTGGCTGGAAGTAGCGCAGATCCTTGCTCGGCGTTCCCTCCGGGAATTCGTGCAAGGGCAACGTATATGCGCCTGTCGGTTACGGCATTCCCGAGGACGAAGGAGAACGATCATGACGTACGAGCGTCCCACCCTCTCCAAGGCGGGCGGTTTCCGCAAGGTCACCGGTCTCAAGAACACCGGGCCCAAGGACATCCTCGGAGGCAAGCAACTTCTCTGACGCAGGCTGCCGGCACCCGCCGGGCAGGTGCGTCGTGGGCAGACCACCGGGCGGGCCCGGTCTCGCGGGTGGTGGCTTCCGGCCACCACCCGCTCCACTGTCCGAGCAACCGACCGAAGGCCGAGCTACATGGACCGGTTCCCGTCACTGCAGGCCGTATCCGCCTGGTTCGTCGTTCTTCCCGACACCGACGCGGCAGCCCTCCTTGCCGCCGAAGCCCTCCACCACGCGTCACAGAATCTGTGTCATGCCTCGGGACGGCCTTGGCTCGTGGGTCGTTGGGGGCCGCAGGCCATGGTCGTGGGGGAGCACGAGGACGCCCGTGTGGCGGTGATCGGCGAGCATGCCGTCACCGCACGGGATGCCGAACGGGCAGCCGCGGCGGTGACGCGCGCCCGCTCCCTGGAGGCGCTGGACCATGCCGCCGACTGGGCCGGCAGCTTCCACCTGATCGCCGGCTGCGGCGGCCGGGTCCGGGTGCAGGGCACCGTGGTCGAGCTGCGGCGCGTCTTCCACACCGGGACGGCACGGCCCGGTTCGCAGGAGGTGGTCGTGGCCTGCGACCGGGCCGATGTCCTCGCCGAACTGACCGGTGCCGCACTCGACGAGCGCCGCATCGCCCTGGAGCTGCTCAGCACGGGGGCGCCGTACCCCTGGGCGGGCGCCCCCGTGTGGCGGGGGCTGCACGCGCTGCCGGGCGGCCACCACCTGACCCTGTTCCCCGACGGGCGCGCCCGCACCGCACGCTGGTGGTCGCCGCCGGATCCCGTCGTTCCGCTGGCCGAGGGCGCCGCGCGGCTGCGGGAAGCGCTCGTCGAAGCGGTGGGAGTGCGTACGGGCGGCCGGGACCTGGTGACCTCGGACCTGGGCGGCGTGGACTCCACAGCGGTGCACTGCACCGCGGTGCGCGGGGACGCCGAAGTGGTCGCCTACACAGCCGCCCTGCACGACGAGGCCGGCGACGACGTGTGCTTCGCCCGGCGCACCGTCCAGGCCCTGGGCGGCATGGAACACCACGTCGTACCGGCCGGCGACATCGCCATGACCTTCGACGGGATCGACACGCTCGACGACGTCCTCGACACCCCCAGCATCCTCACCGTCGACCGCAACCGCCGGATGGGGATCGTGGAGCTGGCCGCGGCCCGCGGTTCCCGTCTGCACCTCACGGGTCTGGGCGGTGACGAACTTCTGGCCGGCACACCCGCCCGGCTGCACTCGCTGGTGCTCTCCCACCCCCTCGTCGCCCTGCGGTCGGTCCGGGGGTACGCGGCCAAATACCAGTGGAACCGGCGGGCGGTGCTGCGTCAGCTGGCGGACCGGCGCCCCTACCGCGCCTGGATCGAGCGGGTGGCCCTGGACCTGACGGAACCCCCCGTCGCGGCCGGGGAACCGCTGCTCGACTGGGCGGTGCCGCCCCGGATGCCGCCCTGGGCCACGGCGGAGGCCGTCGCGGCGGCCCGCGAGCTCCTGCGCGACGGCCGGAACGCCGTCGAACCCCGCGGCAGGGGGCACGGCGAGCACCGCGAGCTGGTCGCGATGGACGGCATCTCGCAGTGGGCCCGGCACATCGGGCAGATGGCCGCCCCGCTCGGCATCACCGTCTCCGCCCCCTACTACGACACCCGCGTCATCGAGGCGGCCCTGGCCGTCCGGCCGCAGGAGCGGATCACTCCCTGGCGGTACAAGCCCCTCGTCGTCGAGGCCATGCGCGGCATCGTGCCGGAGGCGGTCCGCTCCCGCGCCACCAAGGCCAACGCCACGTTCGAGGAGGAGGCCGGGGTGCGGGAGCACCGCCCGGCCCTGCTGGCGCTGTGCGAGGACTCCCGGCTGGCCCGGCTGGGCCTGGTCGACGAAGGTGTCCTGCGCGCCTGGTGCCGCCGTGCCCTGTCGGCGGAGTCGGAAAGCTACCTGCTGCATTCCACGATCGCCTGCGAGGTGTGGCTGCGCTCGCGGGAGAGGACCCCCCTGCCGGCCGACGGCGGACGGCGGACGTGAGAAGACGTGAGAAGAGGTGGAACGATGCCCACGCTGAAGCACGATGTCCTGCTGACCGAGACCGAGTACGGGCTGGCGCTCCTGGACCAGGACAGCGCCGAGTACTGGACGCTCAACCCGACGGCCGCGGTCGTCCTGCGCAACCTGCTGGACGGAGGGGACGTCGAGCGGGCCGTCGAGCTCCTGACCGCCCGCTACGAGGACGTGGACACGGACGCGGCGGCGGAGGACGTCAGGCGCATCATCGGCGAGCTGCGCGACGCAGGGCTCGTCCTCCCCGGCCCGTGAGGGGCCCGGGCTCCTCGGCCACCGGCCTGCGGGCCCCGGCCCGGGACACCACCGGGTGTCCGCGGCCGGCCCGTCCCTCCACTTCGATGAGGCACCCATGACGACCCCGGAAGCGATGCCCTACGACCCGCGGTCCATCCCGGTCGCCCGCCGTCTCCTGGCGCGGACGGCCGTGGCCTGCGCCCACCTGCTGGCGACGCAGCCGCCCCAGCGCATCCGTACCGTCCTGAGCCGGGTGCGCGGCGGTGCCAGACCCGCCACCCTCGCCGAGACGGCCTCGGCGAGGCAGGCGGTGCTCGCCGTGAGCCTGGCCGCCGGAGGGCACAAGGGCTGCCTGCCCCGGTCCCTGGCCACCGTACTGCTGTGCCGTTGTTACGGTTCCTGGCCCACTTGGTGCGTAGGGGTGCGCAGCCGGCCGCCGTTCGCCGCGCACGCCTGGGTCGAGGCCGAGGGCGTCCTCGTCGGCGAAGACGTGTCGGCCGACTACTTCCAGCGCTTCTTCACCGTGAAGTGAGCGGATGACCACCGCTCCTGCCCGCCCGGGCCACCGGGCACTCGTGGGGTACCTGCTCCCGCAGCGTGCCCGTATCGCCATCGGTGTCGTGGTCGGTCTGGCGGGCAGCGTGCTGGGCCTGGCCCAGCCGCTGGCGGCCAAGCGCGTGATGGACGACATGGGCCAGGGCCGGCCGACGGCCGGTACGGTCCTCGTCCTCAGCCTGCTGGTGGTCGCCGGAGCCGTCCTGGTGGGGCTGGGCCACTATCTGCTCCAGTGCTCGGCCGAGTCCGTCGTCTGTGCCGCCCGCCGCCGGCTGACCGACCGCATCCTGCGGCTCCGCGTGCCCGTGGTGGAGGACACCGAACCCGGCGACCTGATCTCCCGGGTGACCTCCGACACGACGCTGCTGCGCCAGAGCGCCCCACAAGCGGTGTCCGCGGCGGTCACCGGCACCCTGGTCACCGTGGCGACGGTGGTGCTGATGGGGCTGCTCGACGCCGTGCTGCTGTGCGTCACCCTGGCGGTCGTCGCCTTCGTCGGTGTCCTCGTCGCCCTGGTGGCCCCCCGGATCGGCCGGGCCACCCGCGGCACCCAGGAAGCGGTGGGACGCATCGGAGTCGCCCTGGAGCGGGCGTTGGGTGCCTTCCGTACCCTCAAGGCATCGGGGGCCGAGCGCCAGGAGGCCGGGACACTGCACCGGGCGGCCGAGGACGCACGGCGCACCGCGGTGCGCGCCGCCCGGTGGGAAGCGGTGTCGGCGACGGTCTCGGCAGTCGTCGTCCAGGTCAGCTTTCTCGTGGTGCTCGGGGTGGGGGGCGCACGCGTCGCCTCCGGTGCCATCGGTGTCTCCACCCTCGTCGCCTTCCTGCTCTACCTCTTCGCCCTCGCCCCCCGGATCGGGCAACTGGTTGAGGGCGTGGGCCAGTTGCAGGTCGCGTCAGCGGCCGCGGCCCGGATCGAGCAGGTGGAGGACCTCGACGTGGAACACGTCGAGCACGTCGAGCACGTCGAGCACGTCGAGCACGT
>NZ_JABTYA010000017.1:10779-19972 GCF_013302945.1 Streptomyces sp. 8P21H-1
GGAACCCAAGAAACCCAAGAAATCCGGGGAACCCGGGGAAGGGACAGGCGGGCGGTTCCCCCTCACGGTGGCGTTCCACCAGGTGTCCTTCGGCTACCGGCCCGGAGCCCCCATCGTCCACCACAATGTCTCCTTCGCCCTCCCCGCCCGCGGGCTGACCGCGTTCGTCGGTCCCTCGGGCGCGGGCAAGACCACGCTCTTCTCCCTGATGGAGCGCTTCTACGAACCCGACTCCGGTCGCATCCTGCTGGGTGGCGAAGACGTCCGGCAGTGGCCGCTGCACCGGCTGCGCGCCTGCATCGGCTACGTCGAGCAGGACGTCCCCGTCCTCGCGGGGACCCTGCGGGACAACCTGACGCTCGGCGGCATCACCCCTTCCCGGGACGAACTCGCACGTGTTCTGCGTCTGACCCGGCTGGACGAGGTCGCCGACCGCTCGCCCCGCGGGCTGGACAGCGATGTCGGCCACCGCGGCAGCCGGCTCTCCGGCGGCGAACGCCAGCGCGTGGCGATCGCCCGCGCCCTGCTGCGCCGCCCGTCGCTGCTCCTGCTCGACGAGGCCACCTCCCAGCTCGACGCGGCCAACGAAGCGGCCTTGCGCGACACCATCGCCGGCGCCGCCCACGACACCACCGTGCTCGTCATCGCCCACCGTCTGTCCACCGTGACGACCGCCCACCGGATCGTGGTCATGGAGACGGGGCGGGTACGGGCCGTGGGCACCCACACCGACCTCCTCGCCCAGGACGCGCTCTACAGCGAGCTGGTGAACACCCAGCTCCTGAACGGTGGTTCCGCTCACCGTCGGTAGACACGCCGGTGTGCGGCCACGGTGTGGAGCGGCAGTCGAGCAGGACTGCGAGAGCGACGACTACGAGGTCTCAAGCCTCGACTGCGAATACCCGCCCGAGGGGCGGACACCGGGGCCCACCCGCTGCTCGCCCCTCCCGGACCGGGACGCGAAGTGACCGCAGCCGGTGCGTCTCCGTGGCGGGCGGTGCTGTTCCCCGTATGGCGGGCGGCGCTGTTCCCCGTCGCTCGGACGGCGTTTTGCCGGAGCGGCAACAGAAGTGGCGTGACCGGGACTTGAGGGGTGACGGTGGGACCGTGACTGACAACATCACGGGATCGCCCGCTTCCGACGCCCCCTCCCTTCCCGCCCCTGCCTCCCCTGCTTCCCGTCCCTCCTCTCCCTTCCCCGCCGACGGATACGTCGGAGACCCCGCGGTGCGGGCGGAGTGGGACGACCGGTACACCGACCGGCAGCAGTTGTGGAGCGGCCGGCCCAACGGCGCACTCGTGGCCGAGGTCGCCGGCCTCGAACCCGGACGGGTGCTCGACGTCGGCTGCGGCGAGGGCGCGGACGCCGTCTGGCTCGCGCGCGGCGGCTGGGACGTGACCGCGCTCGAGGTCTCGGGCGTGGCACTGGAACGGGCGGCGGAACACGCGCGGGACGCCGGCGTCACCATTCACTGGGTGCACGCCGCGCTGACGGAAGCGGCGCTTCCGCCGGCCTCCTTCGACCTGGTCTCCGCGCAGTACCCGGCTCTGCTGCGCACTTCCGACGCCGCGGCCGAGCGAGCGCTGCTCGCGGCCGTCGCCCCCGGTGGCACGCTGCTGCTCGTGCACCACGCGGGGATGGACACCCAGCAGGCGCACGACAGCGAGTTCGACCCGGCCGACTACGTCTGGCCCTCGATGGTCACCGCCCTGCTCGACGACGACTGGACGGTGGAGGTGGACGAGGTGCGGCCGCGGGTGGCACCCGAGGGGGGCGCCGGCGCGCACCACACCGACGACGTGGTGCTGCGGGCGCGCCGGCTGCGCTGACGGCCCCTCCTCCCCCGCTGGGCGCAGACTCGGCAGCACGACGTCGTCGCAGTCGGCGCGGCGCAGCCGGGTCAGGTCCAGGGTCAGGCCGTCGCCGGTGCCGAAGGGGTGCCGGGTCACGGCCGCGTCGGTGACCCCGGCCGTCGTGCCGCGGGCGGGCGGCTGTTCCATCACGTTCCTCCGTACGTGGGAGAGGACGGGCGTGAGTGGGGACATGGGGGAGGTTCGGGCGAAGGAGGACGAAGGAGGGGGTCGGACGGAACAGGGGGCCCGGTGGAGCGGCCCCGGGACGAAGGCCGGGGATCGGCGTACAGGCGGGCCAGCCGCCCGGCGAAGTCGAGCGCGAAGGCGCCCGCGGCCCGTCCGGCGCCCTGTCCCGTGCCGCGGAAGGTGGTGAGCTGCCGCAGGAAAGCGGCCGGGCCGATGCGCAGTTCGCCCTCGGCGACGACCCTGTCCGGACCCGTGACCTGCCGGTGCGTGACCTGCTCGGGCACGACCTGTCCGCGCACGACCTGTCCGTACGCGATCTGCTCGTCCGGGGTCCGTTCGGCCAAGGTGCGTTCGACCGGGGTCCGTTCGTCCGGCGAGGACGCCCCCGTCGTCGTCCGTCCCGTGGCGACGACCCGTACGTCCAGCGTGGTCGTCTCCGGCCAGAGCCGGCACGGCGAACCTCCGGTGAGCCCTTTGACCCCGTGCAGGACGTACGGCGTTCCGTGCGCCGACGTGACCGCGAGGGTGTACACCAGCGCGAGCCGCGGAGCGCGTCCGGTGGGCGCCGTTGGCGGACCGGGCACGAAGAAGTCGACGGTCCCGGCCGTCACCGGGCGGCGGCCCCCTGGGCGAGCGGTTCCACCCAGCCCTCGGCGCGGGCCCGGCGGGCGCCCCGCAGGAACCCCTCGACGTCGTCCAGGGTCACCGTCAGCCGGGCGGCGGCCGGCCACCCGGCCGCCCCCGTCTCCCCCGTCTCCCCCGCGGCGCGTATCCGGCCCCGCAGCACTTCGGTGAACTGCACCGACGCAGCCGACACGCCATCACCCCCGTTGCCCCCGGCCGAATTCCCCGGCCCCGACCGACGCTACGGCGGCCCCGGCCCCGCGGCGTCAACCGCCGGCGGTGGATCCGGTGTCGTACCACCGCGGTAGCGTTCCCGCCCGTACAACCGGCGCGGTAGCCGGGGCCCCGACCGGCCGCCACGGCCCGACGGGGGCCCCGCCGGGCCGTGGCGGGACTCAAAAAGCCTCCACGCCCCCCGGTACGGCCGGGGGGCGTGGAGGCAGGTTGATGCGAAGGGCCTCGCTGTCAGGCGACAGCCGCGGACAGCCCGGAGGGGAAGAAGTCACTCCATTGGTCCGCCGGGAAGAGTTCCTGGGCCAGTTGCAGCAGCCGTTGCGGCTGCTGGCTCAGGCCGGTGACCGTCAGCGTCCGGTTCGCTTCCTGGCAGGCCAGCCGCTGGTGGACGAGCAGATGCAGCGCGGAGACGTCCATGAACTGGGCTTCCCGTAGGTCCCAGACCACTTCGGTGACGGGCTGCGGCAGTTTCTGGGCGGTGGCGAGCAGGGCGGGCAGGGTGTCGAAGTCGATCTCTCCGCGCGGGCGGATGACAGCCGTGGTGCCGTCGATCGTGGTGCTGATGCTCATGGCGGGCGCCCCCCCATCGGGGGTTGTGAGCCCAAGGACACACAGGCGCCTGCAGAGGCCGCCTGGCGGCAATGGCGGGACCGGGTGCCCATGTTGAGGGCGATTCCCGAAACCCGTGAACCGGTCCCCGCAACCCGCAGCAACGGGAGACCGATCAATCTCTTGTCCGGCCATAGTTGCACAGAGACAACCTTCCGGCCAGGACGTCCCGTACTGCGGAGCTCCCATGGACCGGTATGTGCGTCATCGAGGCCGAATGTCGCCCCTCGAAGCCGCGGCCGTACGGCGGGAGGCACGGGTACGTACGGCGGGGTGGGTCAGAGTGCCGGCTCGGGAAGCTCGCCGGGCTCGACCACGACGACCTCGACGCGGGTGCAGCCGGCCGCTTCCAGTGCCCTCCGGCGCTGCGTGGCCGAACGCTTGTTGTAGCGGCCGGCGGATGCCTGCGCCGCGCCGTCCGGGTCGGTCCACGTCAGGCTGTAGCGGCGTTTCGTACTCGTCATGCGGCCGTCCTCTCCGACGCCCCGGTCCGTGCAGGCCGTCATTCAAGCAGTTCATGGCCCGTTCAAGCCAGCAGCCTCCCATGCCCGGACCACGTCGGAAAGGCCGACCGGGGCAACCGGTGTGGCGTGAAGCACAGTGAGCCGTTCGAGACGTACGGGGCACCCGGTAACGCCTCATGACCGACCCGGCATCTCGTCCGTCACAGGGCCAGACGGGCGGTGATGGTCTTGCCGCCGCCGTCCGGACGCCTCCGTACGGCGACCTCGCGGCACAGCCGGCGCACCAGCGCCCAGCCGAAGCCTCCCGGCGTGCCGGGATGTGCGGTGGCGGGCGTGGCGGGTTCCCGCGGGCTCGCGTCGGTGACGTGCAGGACCAGTTCGTCCTCGCTGACGCGGGCCTCGAAGCCGAGGAGGCCGCCGCCGTGGCGGATCGCGTTGGTCACCAGCTCGCTGGTCACCAGCAGCGCGTCCCCAACAGTGGTGCGCACCGCGGGATCGTCGTCGGCACGGGCGCCGTAGAAGTCGCCCAGCACACGGCGTACTTCCTCGCGGGCTCCGGCAGCGGAGTCCACCTTTCGCTGCATGTGCCCCGTATCCACCGACTGCTCCCCCTGCTCCGCCGCGAACCGGCCGGCGCCTTCCACGCAACCGTCGTAGCCCATACTGCCTGCCGAACCCTGGTGCCCCCGCCACCGGCGATCAGACATGAGGCTCCGGTACCGGCCCGGGAACCGGCCGTCGCCGCCCGAGAAAAGCCGAAGCGGTACCTGGTCGCCGTGCGGCGGCGCCGGTAACGTGCCGGCGGTGCTCGCCTCCGTCCCGTTCGCACCACCGCCCACCCCGGTCCCGCACGGGGCGGGCCGCCGTCAACTCCTCCGCGGCCCCACCGCCGGGTCCGGCGGACAGGCCGCGACGAAGCCCTCATCGCACCCCCACCGCACAAGGAGTCCGCATGGCAACACCGTTGAGCCGCCGCACCGTTCTGGCCGCCGGCACGGGCGCCGCCGCCGGTCTCGCCCTGCCCGGCGTCGCCGCGCATGCCGACGACCGTGCCACCGGCAGTGTGAGATTCACCCTGAACGCCCGAGTGCTCGACGGCGGCGAACAGGTCACCTCGGTCACCCTGGGCACCTCCCGGCTCGGCCCGGTCGACCCGGCCGGTCTGACCGCCGGCACCTTCAGCGTGCACGCCAGGGCCACCAGCCCGATCCCCCTCGCCCCCGGCGACGTCATCCACGGCGAGTACGACCTCGACCGCACGGTGACCGCCGTCCGGCTCGACCACCGCGGCGACATCGTCCTCGAACTGGAGCACGCCGAGGGCCTGACCGGCGGCGGCACCCTCGGCTACCTCGCGGGCCGGGGCCGCAACGTGATGCTCGACCTCGCCTACACCATCACCCAGCACACCCCGATCGCGCTGCGCGACCACCGCCTGGTCACCATCGGGAACTTCGTGCAGAACCGCCGGCTGTCGGACCCCGAGGTCGACGCGTTCAGCTCCCACGTCTCCCGCTCGGGGATGAAGTACCGGCTGTACTCACCCGCCGGCCGCCACTCCTCCCGGCGGGACAGGCGCCCCCTCGTCGTCTGGCTGCACGGCGGGGGCGAGGGCGCCTCACTGCCCGACGGCTACTACGACAACGAGACCACGCTGCGGGCCAACCGCGGCGCGCTGGGCTTCGCCACCCCCCGGGCACAGCGCATCTTCGACGGCGCCTACGTCCTCGCGCCGCAGAGCACCTCCGCCTGGATGCAGGACGGCCCCCGCTTCGCCCCCCTCATCCACGAGATCATCGGCGACGTCGTGCGGGGGAACCGCGTCGACCGCGACCGGATCCATGTCGTCGGCTGCAGCAACGGCGGCTACATGAGCATGAAGATGACCACCGTCTACCCCACCCTGTTCGCCTCTTCCGTACCGATCTGCGGCGTCGTCACGTCCTTCCCGCCCGGTGGCGCACCGCTGATACCCGACAGCGAGCTGGCGGGGATCAGCACCCCCAGCTGGCTCGTCACCTCCCGTGACGACACCACCGTGGACCCGCAGGCCAACACCGTCCACGCGCACGGCCTCATCCCCGGCTCGCTCATGACGCTCTACGACGACGTCACCTGGAACGGCCACCGGTTCCCCGGCCACTGGTCGTGGATCTACGTCGCCCGCAACGACCCCAGCACGAACGGCACCCGCATCTGGCAGTGGATGGCGGCCCAGCACCGACGCTGACGGACCCCTGGGGCCGGGGCCCGGGGGGAGGGGGCCGCTGCGGCTGCGGCACGAGCGCCCTCTCCGCGCCACCCGTGCATCCGTGCTCCCGCTCCACCCCATCGGTGCGAATAGTCGCCGTTGCGCCGATTCCGCCGGTCGCCGGGCCGAGGATCGCTCTGCGGCTTCGGCGTTCCGGCGTTCCGGCGCTGTCCCTGTGGGTCCGGCCGCGCGGATCGACCGACGAGCGAGGAAGAGGGAGCGTGTATGCATCTGACTCCGCACGAGCAGGAGCGCCTGCTGATCCATGTGGCCGCCGACGTGGCCCGGCGGCGCCGTGAGCGGCACCTGCGGCTGAACTACCCGGAGGTCGTGGCGCTGCTGACGGCGCACGTGTACGAGGAGGCCCGGGCCGGGGCGACGGTGGACGCGGTCATGGAGTCCGGCCGGCGGGTGCTGACCCGGGACGAGGTCATGGACGGGGTCCCGGAGATGATCGGCGACGTGCAGGTCGAGGCGACGTTCCCGGACGGTACGAAGCTGGTGACGATCCACGACCCGTTCGACGAGGCGGACAAGGAGGTGACCGTCCATCCGGGCAAGGTGGAGCTCCTCCCCGACGACGAGGACCACCGGATCGCCTTCAACGCGGGGTCGGCCCATGTGGACCTGGTCGTGAGAAACCCCTGCGACCGCCCGGTCCAGGTGGGTTCGCACTACCACTTCGCCGAGGCCAACGAGGGACTCGACTTCGACCGCGAGGCCGCGCACGGCATGCGGCTGCACATCCCCTCGGGCACCTCGGAGCGGTTCGAGCCCGGCGACGAGCGCACCGTACGGCTGGTGCCCATCGCGGGTGAGCGCGTCGTCCGGGGCCTGCGGGCCGGCAAGACCGAGCGGGAGGCGAACCTCGATGGACGGTGAGACCGAGCGGCCGTACGACCCGCTGACGCGCTCCCGGTACGCCGACCTCTACGGTCCGACGGCCGGCGACCGGGTCCGGCTCGCCGACACCGACCTCGTGCTGCGCATCGACGCCGATCTCAGCGGCGGCCCCGGCCGCAGCGGTGACGAGATGGTCTTCGGCGGCGGCAAGGTGATCCGGGAGTCCATGGGCCAGTCGCACATTCCCCGCGACGATCCCCGCGAGCCGGCGGACACCGTGATCACCGGGGCGCTGATCCTGGACCACTGGGGTGTGGTGAAGGCCGATGTCGGGCTGCGCGACGGGCGGATCCAGGCGATCGGCAGGGCGTACAACCCCGAGACGATGGCGCCGGGTCCGGACGGTCTCCAGCGCTTCTCGGACTTCGTCGTCGGGCCCGAGACGGAGGTGATCGCGGGCAACGGGCGCATCCTGACCGCGGGCGGCGTCGACACCCATGTGCACTTCCTGTGTCCCGGGCAGATCCACGAGGCGCTCGCCTCGGGCGTGACCACGCTGATCGGCGGCGGCACCGGCCCGGCCGAGGGCAGCAAGGCGACCACGGTGACGCCGGGCAAGTGGCACCTGCGGCGGATGTTCGAGGCGCTGGACCCGTATCCGGTGAACATCGGCCTGCTCGCCAAGGGCAGCACGGTGTCCGAGAAGGCGCTGCGCGACCAGGTCGCCGCCGGCGCCCTCGGTTTCAAGATCCACGAGGACTGGGGGGCCACCCCGGCGGTGATCGACGCGGCCCTGCGGATGTGCGACGAGACCGGCGTCCAGGTCGCCCTGCACGCCGACTCCCTCAACGAGTCCGGGTTCGTGCAGCAGACCTTCGCCGCGACGAAGGACCCGGCCGCCGAGGACGACCGGTACCGCAGCCTGCACGTCTTCCATGTCGAGGGGGCCGGCGGCGGCCACGCGCCCGACATGATCAGCCTGGTCGGCAGGCCGAACGTGCTGCCCGCGTCGACGAACCCCACCCGTCCCCTGACGGTCAACACCGTCAAGGAGCACATCGACATGATGATCGTGTGCCACCACCTCAATCCGGAGGTCGACGCGGACATGAAGTTCGCCGACTCCCGCATCCGGCCCTCCACCATGGCCGCCGAGGACCTGCTGCACGACATGGGCGCCATCTCGATGATGTCCTCCGACGCGCAGGCCATGGGACGCATCGGCGAGATGATCATGCGGACCTGGCAGACCGCGCACGTCATGAAGACCCGCTACGGCCACCTCCACGAGGACGACGCGCAGGCGGACAACTTCCGCGCCCGCCGCTACGTCGCCAAGTACACGATCAACCCGGCCGTCACCCACGGCATCGACCACGAGGTCGGCTCCGTCGAGGTGGGCAAGCTGGCCGACCTGGTGCTGTGGGAGCCGAAGTTCTTCGGCGTGAAGACGCACATGGTCATCAAGGGCGGCCAGATCGCCTATGCGCAGATCGGCGACGCCAACGCCTCGATCCCCACACCGCAGCCGTTCCTGCCGCGCCCGGTGTGGGGGGCCGGCGGCCGCTCCCCCGGCGCGAACTCCTTCAACTTCGTGGCCGAACTGGCCGCCGACGGCGAGCTGTCCCGCAGCGGCCTGCTCAAGGGGCTGCGGGTCATCAAGGACACCCGCGGGGTGACGAAGGCCGACATGGTGCACAACGACGGCGTGCCGGAGGTCGTCGTCGGCCCCGACACCTTCGACGTCACCATCGGCGGCGCCGTCGAATCGGATGTGCGCACCACGGTCGACGGGCATCAGGTCGCGTTGAACTACGCCACCGAACTGCCCATGGCGCAGCGCTACTTCCTCTTCTGAACCGTCCGCGGCCCGTACGGGCCGTCCTCCTCGGAGAAAGGCGGGCCGCCGCCCCATGACCGGTGCTGCCCTGCTCGTCCTGGCCGACGGCCGCTTCCCGGCCGGTGGGTACGCCCACTCGGGAGGCATGGAGGCGGCGGTGGCCTCCCGCAGCGTGCACGACGCGGCGAGCCTGGCGGCGTTCTGCCGGGGGCGTCTGCACACCGCCGGGCTGACCGCTGCCGGTCTCGCGGCCGCCGCGACCGCCGGACACGACCCCCTGGCGCTGGA
>NZ_JABTYA010000182.1:0-462 GCF_013302945.1 Streptomyces sp. 8P21H-1
GCCCGGTGCCGCCCGGCGTACCGGGCGAGCTGTACCTCGCGGGCGCGCAGGTCGCCCGCGGCTACCTGAACCGGCCCGGCCTGACCGCCGCCCGCTTCCTCGCCGACCCGTTCGGCGCACCGGGGGAGCGGATGTACCGCACCGGCGACCGCGCCCGCTGGGACGCGTCCGGGCAGCTGGAGTTCCTCGGCCGGGCCGACGAACAGGTCAAGATCCGGGGCTTCCGCATCGAACCCGGCGAGGTGGAGGCAGCCCTGCTCGCGCTGCCGGACGTCACCGACGCCGCCGTGGCCGCCCGCGAACAGGCCGGGCGCACCCTGCTGGTGGCGTACGTGGTGCCCGCGGGGGAGAGCGCCCCGTCGGCCGACGACCTGCGGATGCGGCTGCGGCGGACCCTGCCCGACCACATGGTGCCCACCGCGTTCGTGCCGCTGGCGCGCATTCCGCGCACGAGCGGCGGCA
>NZ_JABTYA010000183.1:0-1763 GCF_013302945.1 Streptomyces sp. 8P21H-1
GGTCAGGGCGCCGCGCGCCGCCCACCGCTGCCGGGCGTGCGCCCGCCCGTCAAGATCCAGGCCCACGCCTGCCGCCTCTCCGCGTCCGTCCGCGCCGGTCCCCGTCCGTGCCGGCCCGTGTCTGTCCGTGTCTGTCCGAGGCAGCAGTATGCCGCCCTCCGGAACCGACTTGACGTTTTCTTGACCTCCGCACAGACTCCTGCTTCACGCAAGATCACCGAAGGAACATTCGAATAATGAAGAGATTCACGCTGCCTCGCACCGGCGTCGCCGCCGTCGTGTCGGTCCTCTCGCTCGCCCTGGTGACCGGCTGCTCCGACAGCGGTTCGGACACCGGGTCGGACTCGGGTTCGGGCGACAGGGCGGGCGCGAAGGAGCCGGCGGCGAAGGTCCTGGGCGACGGCGAGCTGGAGAAGCTGATCATCGCCACGGCCGACGTCAAGGGCTTCAAGGTCGGTCCGGCCGACGGCGCCGAGCAGTTCGCGTCCTCCAAGAAGGACATCGAGGTCGACGACGAGAAGTGCGCGCCCCTCGTGTACGTCCTCACCGGCTTCGCGCCGGGCGACGAGGCCTCGTACGTCAACCGCCTGGTCCAGGAGGACCCCGCCGCCAAGGCGAGCGCGTCCCCCTCCAAG
Organism: Streptomyces sp. 8P21H-1; assembly: GCF_013302945.1. Taxonomy (NCBI): domain Bacteria; kingdom Bacillati; phylum Actinomycetota; class Actinomycetes; order Kitasatosporales; family Streptomycetaceae; genus Streptomyces; species Streptomyces sp. 8P21H-1. The sequence continues at coordinate 636 of NZ_JABTYA010000183.1, forward strand.
GCCCTGGAGGACATGACCGAGGAGGAGCTCGACGACGCGATGAACTCGATCACCGACGCCCTCGGCTCGACGATGACCATCGTGTCCCTCTCCTCCTACGAGGGGGACGGGGCCGAGAAGGCCATGTCCGCGGTCTCCACCGCGATCGACGGCTGCGCCGGCGGCTTCACGGCCACCGCGAAGGGCGAGCCCCAGAAGTTCAAGAAGATCGCGAGCGAGAAGGCGTCCGGCAACGGCGACGAGTCGCTGGCGTTCGCGGCCACCGCCGACGCCGAGGGCGACCCGGTGGTGCACGCGGAGGTCGCGCGGCACGGGAACACCGTCGCCACGTACTTCACGCTCAGCCTGGCGGCCTTCGCCGACGAGGCGAAGGTCTCCGACTACGAGGTCCCGGCCGCGCTGATCAAGGCGCAGGCGGCCAAGCTCGGCTGATCCGTCCTGGTCCGTGCGGCGGGCTGTGACCGGCGAGGGCTCCCCGCGCCGGTCACAGCCTGTCGATGTCGAGGTTGGCGACGGCCGTCCGCGCGACCTCGCGCCCGCGCCCGGTGAAGTCGCCCTGGCCCGGGTAGCCGATCATCAGCTTGTACATGTCGCCGGACCGCGTCCGGTAGTAGAGGACCTGGAGCTCGCGCGGGAGCGGGTTCGCGCTGTCCGTGCTCGTGTAGACGACGGTGTTCCGGGCGGCCTCGCGGTCCTTGTACGTCACGTCGGCGGGATCGCTCCGCGGCACGGGCTGTGCGTCCATGCCGAGGCCGTACGAGCCGCTCCGCTTGTAGGCGGTGTCGTCCTCGTACATCTCCGCCGACGCCGTCGGGGCGATCTCGCCCGTCGTGTCCTCGCTCTTCCTGTCCAGCGACAGACCGACCCAGAGGGCGCCGCTCGGGTCGGTGAACCGCACCCAGTGCTCGTCCTGCGGCGCGTCCGGCTCCGGCACGGTCCTCCGGTAACCCTCGGGTACGGCCACCGTCGCGCCCAGCTCCTTCACCTCCGTCCTCCTCCAGCCGTCCGGCAGCGGGCCCGCGAACGGGTCCGCGAGCACCAGGTACGCCGTGACCGCCGCGGCGACGACCACGGCGGCCACGCCGGTGGCGATGCCGAGCCACGCCCTGCGGCCGAGGCGGGCCGTCC
>NZ_JABTYA010000184.1:0-1160 GCF_013302945.1 Streptomyces sp. 8P21H-1
CGCGCAGTTCCCCGCGCCCTTGAAAGGGCGCCCTTTCAGGGGCGCGGGGAACTGCGCGCTCAGCCCCGATGGCGCCGCAGCGTCCCACGGTCCTGCGCCCTCACCCACCCGCCGCGCCGCGTGTTCCCGCTCCCCGCGGAGCGACCGGCAGAATGGGGGGAATGAGTTCCGCCCCGGCCTTTCAGCCCGTCCTGCAGCGCATCGCCCAGGAGATCGCGCAGAGCCCCGGCCGCGGCCGCCCCGCCGACTACATCCCGGCGCTCGCCGCCTGCGACCCGAACCGGTTCGGGATGGCCGTCGCGGAGCTGGACGGCACGGTGTACGGCGTCGGCGACTGGCGGCAGCCGTTCTCGACGCAGTCCATCTCCAAGGTGTTCACCCTCGCCCTGGACCTCGCCCACGAGGCGGACGCGCTGTGGGAACACGTCGGCCGCGAACCCTCGGGCAACCCCTTCAACTCCCTCGTCCAGCTGGAGTACGAGAACGGCATCCCCCGCAACCCCTTCATCAACGCGGGCGCCCTCGTCGTCACCGACCGCCTCCACACCCAGACCGGCGACGCGTCGGGCACCCTCCTCGACTTCCTGCGCGCGGAGAGCGGCAACGCGGAGCTGGCCGTCAACCAGGACGTCGCCGGCTCGGAGGCCGCCCACGGCGACCGCAACGCCGCGCTGGGCCACTTCATGGCGGCCTACGGGAACATCGGGAACCCGGTCCCGGTGCTCCTCGACGAGTACTTCCGCCAGTGCTCCGTCGAGGCGTCCTGCGCCGACCTCGCCCTGGCCACCGGATTCCTCGCCCGCCACGGCGTCCGGGCCGACGGCACCCGTCTGCTGACCCAGCGGCAGGCCAAACAGGTCAACGCGGTCATGCTCACCTGCGGCACCTACGACGCGGCGGGCGAGTTCGCCTACCGCGTGGGCCTGCCCGGCAAGAGCGGCGTGGGCGGCGGGGTCATCGCCGTCGTCCCCGGCCGCTGCACCCTGTGCGCGTGGAGCCCCGGCCTGGACGAACACGGCAACTCGGTGGCGGGCGTCACGGCCCTGGACCGCTTCACGACCCTCACCGGTCTCTCGGTGTTCTAGGGCCGGCCCGCCCGCCGTGCAGCCGCAGGGCCAGCGCCACGACCCCGGCGCCCAGACCGGCGGCGCCCGCGACCG
>NZ_JABTYA010000185.1:0-364 GCF_013302945.1 Streptomyces sp. 8P21H-1
CACGCTGAGCGAACCGGAGGTGACCTGCGTGAGGCCGGCGATGGCCCGCCCGATCGTCGTCTTCCCCGATCCGGACTCCCCCACGAGGCCGACGACCTCGCCAGCGCCGATCGTGAGATCGACGCCGTCGACGGCCACGAAGCCGGGCCGACCGAAGCGACCGGGGTACTGGATNCGCGCCGCTCGGCCGCCTCGAGCTTCTGCCCGATGCGGGGAACGGCCTCCAGGAGCCGCTTCGTGTACGGGTCCTTCGGCGACGAGAAGAGCGTCTGGACGTCCGCCTCCTCCACGAGCTCCCCCTGATACATGACGGCGACCCGGTCTGCGAGGTCCGCGACCACTCCCATGTTGTGGGTGATGAGCA
>NZ_JABTYA010000186.1:0-3028 GCF_013302945.1 Streptomyces sp. 8P21H-1
ACCGGCCGTCCGGTCTCCCGGCCGTCCGGGCCCGCCCGGCGCTCAGCCCGTCGCGCCGGCCCGCCGGGCGTCGTCCGGGTTCACGTCGCGCAGCAGGCACGTCAGCCGCGCGCTGCACACCCGCCTGCCGTCCTCGTCGCTGATCACGATCTCGTACGTGGCCGTCGAACGGCCCCTGTGCAGGGGGGTGGCCACCCCGGTGACCAGGCCGGAGCGGGCGCCCCGGTGGTGGGTGCAGTTGAGGTCGACCCCGACGGCGATCTTGGAGCTGCCGCCGTGCAGCATGGCGCCGACCGAGCCGAGGGTCTCGGCGAGGACGGCGGAGGCACCGCCGTGCAGGAGCCCGTACGGCTGGGTGTTGCCCTCGACCGGCATGGTGCCGACGACGCGGTCCGCGGAGGCCTCCACGATCTGGACGCCCATGCGCGTGCCGAGGTGCCCGGCGGAGAACATGGCGGCCAGGTCCACGCCCAGTGCGGAGTACTCGTCGATGACCTCTTGCGGGAACTTCACGTGGTGCTGCTCGCCCATGGGGTCCGCTTCCTTACGTCGTCGGTCGTGCTGCTGGTGCCTGTGCTGGTGCCTGTACCTGTGTCTGTGCCTGTGCCTGTGTCCGGACCGTGCGGCTGAGCGGGCGCTCAGTCGGTGGCCGATTGTTCCAGACGGACCACGACGGACTTGCTGGCGGGCGTGTTGCTGGTGTCGGCGGTGGCGTCCAGCGGCACCAGGACGTTCGTCTCCGGGTAGTACGCGGCCGCGCAGCCGCGGGCCGTCGGGTAGTGCACGACGCGGAAACCGGCGGCGCGGCGCTCCACCCCGTCCTTCCACTCGCTGACGAGATCGGTGTACGAGCCGTCGGCGAAGCCCAGTTCGCGGGCGTCCTCGGGGTTCACCAGGACCACCCGGCGGCCGTTCCTGATCCCGCGGTAGCGGTCGTCGAGGCCGTAGATCGTGGTGTTGTACTGGTCGTGCGAGCGCAGGGTCTGCAGGAGCAGGCGGCCCTCGGGGAGCTCCGGGTGCTCGACGGGCGCGGCGGTGAAGTTGGCCTTGCCGGTGGCCGTGGGGAAGCGGCGCTCGTCGCGCGGGGCGTGCGGCAGGGCGAAGCCGGCCGGGTCGGCCACCTTGGCGTTGAAGTCGTCGAAGCCCGGCACGACGCGGGCGATGCGGTCACGGACGGTGGCGTAGTCCTTCTCGAACTCCTCCCAGGGCGTCCGGGACGCCTCGCCGAGGACCCGGCGCGCGAGGCGGCACACGATGGCGGGCTCGGACAGCAGGTGCTCGCTCGCGGGCTCCAGACGGCCGCGTGAGGCGTGCACCATGCCCATGGAGTCCTCGACGGTCACGAACTGCTCGCCGCCGGCCTGGAGGTCGCGCTCGGTGCGGCCGAGGGTGGGCAGGATCAGGGCGCGGGCGCCCGTGACGGCGTGCGAGCGGTTGAGCTTCGTCGACACGTGCACGGTGAGGCGGGCGCGGCGCATCGCCGCCTCGGTGACCTCGGTGTCGGGGGACGCCGACACGAAGTTGCCGCCCATCGCGAAGAAGACCTTGGCCTTGCCGTCGCGCATCGCGCGGATGGCGCGGACGACGTCGTGGCCGTGCCCGCGCGGCGGGGCGAAGCCGAACTCCTTCTCCAGGGCGTCCAGGAAGGCGGGCGCGGGGCGCTCGAAGATGCCCATGGTGCGGTCGCCCTGCACGTTCGAGTGGCCGCGCACGGGGCACACGCCGGCGCCCGGCCGGCCGATGTTGCCGCGCAGCAGGAGGAAGTTGACGACCTCGCGGATCGTCGGCACGGAGTGCTTGTGCTGGGTGAGGCCCATCGCCCAGCACACGACGGTGCGCTCCGAGGCGAGGACCATGCCGAGCGCTTCCTCGATCTGCGCGCGCGTGAGGCCCGTCGCGGTGAGCGTCTCGTCCCAGTCGGCGGCGCGGGCGGCCTCGGCGAACTCCTCGTAACCGTGCGTGTGCTCGGCGACGAAGGCCTCGTCGACGGCGCCCTTCGTGTCGAGTATCAGCTTGTTCAGGAGACGGAAGAGGGCCTGGTCGCCGCCGATGCGGATCTGCAGGAACAGGTCGGTGAGGGCGGCGCCCCTGAACATGCCCCGGGGGGTCTGCGGGTTCTTGAAGCGCTCCATGCCCGCCTCGGGCAGCGGGTTCACCGTGATGATCCGCGCGCCGTTGCCCTTCGCCTTCTCCAGGGCGGAGAGCATGCGCGGGTGGTTGGTGCCCGGGTTCTGCCCGGCCACGATGATCAGGTCGGCCCGGTGGAGGTCGTCCAGCAGGACGCTGCCCTTGCCGACGCCGATCGTCTCGTTCAGTGCGGAGCCGGACGACTCGTGGCACATGTTGGAGCAGTCGGGCAGGTTGTTCGTGCCGAACTCGCGGGCGAACAGCTGATAGAGGAACGCCGCCTCGTTGCTGGTGCGGCCCGAGGTGTAGAACAGCGCCTCGTCGGGGGAGGCGAGGGCGGTGAGCTCCTCGGCGACGATGTCGAAGGCGCGCTCCCACGACACCGCCTCGTAGCGGTCGGCGCCCTCCGCGAGGTACACGGGATGCGTGAGACGGCCCTGCTGGCCCAGCCAGTAGCCGCTGCGGGTGGCGAGGTCGGCGACCGGGTGCGCGGCGAAGAAGTCCGGGGTCACGCGGCGCAGGGTGGCCTCCTCCGCGACCGCCTTGGCGCCGTTCTCGCAGAACTCCGCCGTGTGCCGGTGCTCGGGCTCGGGCCAGGCGCAGCCCGGGCAGTCGAAGCCGTCCTTCTGGTTGACCCGCAGCAGCGTCAGCGCCGTGCGCCGCACGCCCATCTGCCGCTGTGCGACGCGCAGGGTGTGCCCGACGGCCGGCAGCCCGGCCGCGGCGTGCTTCGGCCCGGCGACCTGCGGCGCGTCCTGGACCGGGTCGTTCTGGGGCGGCTTGCCGGCCATCGTGGCCTCCTCTTCGAGCACACGTGTGCGGTACACCGGGATCCTCCCACGCGGCGGCGACACCGCCCGTGCCGCGGTGGACGGCGGCTGCGCGGGCGGCCCGTGAGAGG
>NZ_JABTYA010000187.1:0-2253 GCF_013302945.1 Streptomyces sp. 8P21H-1
CGGCGGCCCCGTGGATCGCCGCGGCCCCCCTGGGCGCCCACCCGGCCATGGCCCGCCTGGTCCTGCACCGCTACGACCGGTCGCTGACCGTCCCGGCGACGCCGCGGGCGGGGGCTGGACGCGCACTGGCCCTGCGTTGAGGCCCACTTGCGCCGACCTCGGCCTTCGGTGATACCAAGGGTGCCGCGTGACAAGGAAGTTCAGAAGTTCACCGGCGTCATGAACGGAGGCAGGCCGAGCGATGCAGGGTGGAGTCGGACTGACCGCGTACCTCGTCAACGAGTCCCGGCTGCGCCGGCCCGACCTCGCGGAGGACGGACTGGCGGGCGCGTGGATCCCCGAGGACGGGCGGCGGGACGTCCGGGAGCTGTGGCAGGAGTTCGCCGACGCCGTGTACCCGCACGACGACCTGGTGGTGTCGCTGCGCGGCAGGGTCATCGCCGACACGCTCGCCGAGGCGCTGCGGGCCGCCCCCGGGACCGTGCTCGTGGTGTGCGGGGCGGGCTTCTCCTCCTACCCGTGGCTGCTGGACTTCCCCGTCGCGGTGGAGGTGGACCTGCCGGAGATGGCCGAGGCCAAGCGGCGGCGCGCGGCCGAGCTGACGGCGGCCGGGACCCTCCCGGAGCGGGACGTGCGCCACCTCGGCGCCGACCTGGCCGTCCCCGCCGAACGGGCCGCGGTCGCCGCGCGGGTGCGGGAGATCGCCGCCGGACGCCCGGTCGCGTACGTCGCCGAGGGCCTCGTGTTCTACCTGCCGCAGGACGAGGCCCGCGCGGTGGTCGCGCTCGGCGCGGAGTTCGGCACGAGCACGGTCACCGCGGTGAGCTACTGGCCCGCGTCCGCCTCGGACAACCGGGTGCTGGAGCGGCAGCGCGCCTGGTTCCGCAGCCGGTCCGTCCCGGAGGAGGCGAGTCACCTGACCCGCGCCGAGGTGGCCGCCCTGCTGGGCGGGTCACCGGACGACCTCGGCCCCGAGGACCTGCAGCGGCGCTACCTGGGCGCGGTCGCGGTGCCCGAGTCCGAACTCGTCCCGGAGTACGTGGCCGTGTCCTGGACGCGCGACACCGCCGGGCCGGGAGCCGCCCGATGAGTGCCGTGCTGCACCTGCAGAGCCGTGCCTATCCGCTGCACCACCGCACGCCCGCCGTTCCGCCGGAGGTCGTCGTGGTGCCCGGCCACGGCGAGCTGCGACCGGTCGTCGGCGCCCTCGGCTCCCTCACCTACAACCGCGACCGCACCGTCGAGCTGGACCTGACCGGGATCGTCGCACCCGCGATCGACCTGCCCGGCGTGCGGATCGTCGCCTGCCGTGCGCGGATCCTCAGCGGCGGCACCGTGCTGGTCGTCTACGCGCTGCGGCACGAGCAGGACCTGCGGCGGCTGAGCCTGCCCGAGCTCGACGCCCTCGACGCGGCCGTCAACGGCCTGCTGCGCGAGGCGGACGCGCCGGTCCTCACGGCCGTACTGTCCGCGGCCGTCGCCGGCGGCCTGGTCCAGGACATCGCGCTGCGCCCGGACCTGGCGGTGGCCGGCGCCCGTTCGCCGATCGACCGCAGGTCCGCGCGGTACAACGCGCACTTCGTCACCGAGCGGCCGCCCTGGCCGTCCGACGACCGGGTGCCGGAGGTCGCCTCCGGTCCGGACCTGCGCGTCCTGCTGCCGTACACCTACGCCTGGGACCGCGACCCGGACACCGCGCCGGCCGACCTGCTGACCATGACCGAGCCGACGGACATCGCCGTCGCCCAGCAGTCACTGCTGACCGGGGCGCTGATCGCCGGGCGGTGGGTGCTCGGCGACCTCGCCCACGCGCACCCCGAGAACACCGACGTGCACACGTTCCGGCGTTTCCTCGACGGGCTGTGGGCCGACTTCCACCACCTGGACAGCTACCGCATAGAGTCCCTCCAGGCGCACCGGGCCAGCTACCTGGCCGCCCGGCAGGTCATCGGCCTCGACGACACCCAGGAGCGCGCCGACAAGCTGCTGGGCTACGTCAGCAGTTCGCTGCTGGCCGCCGCCTCCGAGCGGGCCGAGGCCCTCGACACCCGGCTCAACAGGGTCGCGGCCGCCCTCACCGTGGTCAGCGCGGCCGCCTTCGGCCTGGACATCGCGGTGTTCGTCCTGCCCCGGATGTCGCTGTGGCCCAAGCTCGCCGTGGTGGCGGGACTGCTGGGCGTGGTCGCCGCCGGGCTGGTCGCGGCGATACTGCCGGGAAGGCGGCGCCGGGCCGCACGGCGCCGGACCGCGGCA
>NZ_JABTYA010000188.1:0-771 GCF_013302945.1 Streptomyces sp. 8P21H-1
CCTGGCGCGCGAACTCGCCGAACGGCCCCTGGACGACACCTGGGTGCTCGCCGGCGCCGGCGCCGCGACGGTCCTGGGCCTGTGGCTGTTCGTCCTCGCCGTGACCCCGGGGCTGCGCGGCATCCTGCCGATGCGGCGCCCCCGCCCCGACGTACGGGCCGGACTGCGCCGCGACGCCGCGGCGACGGTGCTGCGCGACCGGGCCATGGAGGTGCCCGGCGTGCGGTCGGTCCGGGTCCGTACGCGACGTGGGAAGGCGGACGTCCGCGCGGTCTCGCACTTCCGCGAACTCGACGACGTACGCGCCGATCTGGACGCCGCACTCGCCGACGGCGTCAGGGAACTCGGCCTCGTCCGGCGGCCCGCCCTTTCGGTGCGGGTCACCCGGCCGGGCCGGAAGGGGTGACCGGGGTGCTGAAGACCGTGAACCGCGTCCTGCTGGGCCTCGCGGGCCTGCTCCTCCTCGTGCTCGGCGGCTCCGTGCTGGCCGTCGGCCTCGGGGTGGGCCCGCCCCCGTGGTGGATCCACGACGGGCGGCACGACGTGCTGCTGAGCGACGCCGACCGGACGCGGTGGCGGGACGAGGGCTGGTGGTGGCCGGCCGTCGTCGCCGTACTGGCCCTGACCGTGCTGCTCGCCCTGTGGTGGCTGATCGCGGTGCTGCGGCGGCGCAGGCTCGGCGAGGTGCTGGTCGACACCGGCGACGGCGAGGGCGCGCTGCTGCGGGGACGGGCCCTGGAGGACGCGCTGGCGGCGGAGGCGGGTGCGCTG
>NZ_JABTYA010000189.1:0-943 GCF_013302945.1 Streptomyces sp. 8P21H-1
CGCCACCGCGCGAAGGCCGCCGCCAGCCGCCGGTGCCGCGCGGCCCACTCCCGCGGGGACCGGCGCCGCTCCAGGCGCAGCATCGGCGCCCGTACGACGTCGTGGTACCGCACCCGTGCCCCGCGCTCCGTGACGAACGGCAGCCCGGTCAGCCAGTCGTACAGCGCGTCCGCCTCGGCCTCGTCCGGGTGGTCGACCAGGACCCGGAACACGTCCGCGTCCAGTTGCCGGGGCAGCGCGCAGGTCCGGGCGACCCGGCGGCGGGCGTCGTCGGTCTCCCACTGCAGGAACCGCTTCACGGCGGTGACGCTCGGGTCGCCCACGCCGTCCGGGTCGCCGGGGCGGGTCTCCGCGAGCGTCGACACGAGGACGGGCAGGCCGCCGGTGAGGCGCAGCACCTCCCTGACGACCGGTTCGGCGACGACCCCCTTCCCGGCGAGGAGGCCGCGCGCCTCGGATTCGGTGAACGGCGCGAGCGGTACGTCCGCCACGTGGCCCGCGCCGCTCCAGCGGGCGGTGTCCAGGGGCTGCTGCCCCGCGGTGACCACCACGACGGAGGCGGGCAGTCCGCCGTCCGTCTCGTGGCGCGTGACCAGGTCGTGCAGCCACGGGTCGAGGAACGGTCCGGTCCGTTCGTACGCGTCGAGAAACAGGACGACGGACGCGGAGGCGGTCGCGGAGGCTGCGGCTGCGGCTGCGGCTGCGGTGTGCAGTTCGCGCAGCAGGACGGGGGTGAGCACCCGCTCCGGGGACATCACCAGTTCGATGTCGTCGGGGTTGCGGAAGCGGGCGCTCAAGCCGGCGCGCAGACGGTCCGCCTCCTGGGCGAGCAGGTCGGCGGGGAGGACGCTCGTGAGGAGGCCGGCACCCGGGACGACGGCTTCGAGGGCTGTGGCGCCGAGCCCCACGGCGGCCCGGCTGCCGGCCGACGGGCCCGGGGGCG
>NZ_JABTYA010000190.1:0-26382 GCF_013302945.1 Streptomyces sp. 8P21H-1
CCCGGCGGTCGCGCCCGCGGCCGTCCCGGGGGCGGGGTGTGCCTGTGACGCGGGGCGTGCCTGTGACGCGGGCCTGGGCTTCGGCTCGGCGACGACGACGGCCTGGCACTCGCCGGGCAGGAACCGCTCCTCCGCGTCGAGGCAGATCGCGTACATGCTGACGGCGGGGCCCTCCCGCAGCAGCCGTACGACACCGGGCAGGGAACGCAGCCGCCGCGAGCCGTCCCAGACGACCACGATGTCGGGGTCGGTGAACCGGGTCTCGCGGCCGTTCTCCTTGGCCGCCTTCCGGCGGGCGTCGAGGAGCTGGGTCAGCTCGCCGATCCGGGCGGCGACGGTCTCGGCGTCCGTACCGATCAGGACGTTGGTGTCCTGGGCGCCGGACGGCCGGGAGTGCGGCAGCCACCGGACCCAGTCCCAGGCCGGGCGGGCGGTGTTCTCGGTGAGGACGTAGAACTGCACGTCCAGCGGGCTGTGCAGCACGGCACCCTGCGCCACGATCCACCGCCCGATCGCCCGCGCGGAGTCGCCGGGCCCCGCGACGCCGACGACTCCGCGCTCGGGCAGCGGTACGGCGACGGGGGCGTCCTCGATCGTCCAGGTGACCTCGCGCTTGTGGTCGTCCTGCTCGGGGTCGTCGAGCACCACCTCGGAGGGCAGCTTTCCCGTGCCGACCCTGATGAGCAGGTGGTCGGCGTCGGTGCGGCGCCGCTCCCAGAGACGCGTACGGGGACCGGTGCCCATCGACAGCACGGTGGCCGGGTCGGGCACGGCCTGCCGCCGGTCCAGGCGCTCGTCGACGAGGGCCTCCTGCGCGTCCTTCTCGATCCGCTCCTTGTGCTCCTTGTACTCCTTGACCTGCTTCGCATGGGACTTGCGCCCGTGCTTCTTGTCCATGAAGTAGTTGCCGAACAGGATGACCGGGCTCAGCAACGCCATGATCAGGTAGTACCAGCGCCCGAAGATCATCACGGCGACGACGGCACCGACGAGCGGGGTGATCGCCATCAGCCAGGGCAGCGGCCGGGCCTCGAAGTCACGCGGCTTGGCGGGCAGCCTGAACCGGGTCTGACGCTCGGGGGGCCGCAGCCGGGGCGGCCGGTTGTAGTCGAGCCCGGTCCCGTCCTCGGACCACTTGAGCGCGGCGTCGGGCGGGGAGTAGCGGTCGAGTTCGAGAAGGGTGTTGCCGACGGCGACCTGAGCACCGAGGGGCCACTCCTTCCCTTCCTTCCCTTCCTTCCCTTCCTTCCCTTCGAAGGGCTCCCCGTCGAGGGTGACGACTCCGTCGTCCGGGCCCCCGTCGTCGCTTCTGTCCTCGTCCTCGTGCACGACGACCTGGCAGGTTCCGTCGGTTGCAACTGACAACGTGAGCGCACGTGGGGCGAGCTCGGGGTCGTCGACGCGGAGGGAGGCGGCGGGGCCGCTGCCGATGTCGTAGCGCCCGATGCCGAGCCGGTGCACGGAACCGGCGGCGGGCCCGCTCGCGACACGCAGCTCGACGAGCCCGGCCGGCTCGCCGGGCAGACAGCCGAGGGGGTCGTACAGGCTGACGACGGCGCCCTCGCGGAGGGGGGAGGTGGCGACGGTGGCGCCGGGGTCGAGGGGATGGCCGTCGACGTAGGCGACGGGCGCGCTGCCGCTGCTGCCGGTACCGCTGCCGGTACCGCTGCCGGTACCGCTGCCGGTACGGGCGCCGCCGTCCGGCTGCTGCCCGATGGGGATGATCCGCGCCCCGCCGTCGTGACCGACGTGTGCGGCCAGCTCCTTGGTTATGTCCCCCACGGAGGACTCGGGATCCGCGTCGAGCACCACGTCGGCACCGGCGCCGCCGAGCGGATCGACGACGGTCAGAGTCAGGCGCACGATCGTCCTCCCCGTAAACCCCCTGATGACTGCTCAGGGCTGCCGAATACTGCCCCGTGACGATATCCGCTCCACCCTTCCCACCGGCAACGGTGTATGTGCCGGGTGTATGTGCCGCCCGCCTCAAGGGTCTTGACGGAACCAGGGTGTGCGGGTGCAAGCGTCCTGCGTAAGCTGCATGCTCAGCGGACGATCGCATCATCCGCAACGGGAGCCACGGGGGTTGGCCCTGCGGCAAGTCGAGTTGTTACGGAGGACGCCACATGGCCGGCGGCAAAGACGCGGATATCACTTATGACGAGATGCACAAGGCGGCTACCAAGCTGACCGACGCCAAGGACAAGATCGACGAGAAGCTCGACTCCCTCGAACGCTACATCCAGGGCCTCGTCAAGGACGGCTACACCACCCGCAAGGGCTCACAGGCCTTCGAGGACTCCTTCACGGAGTTCAAGAAGGGCGCGAAGGACACGATCGAGGGCCTGACGGGCATGGCCAAGTTCCTGACGAGCGCGGCGAAGGCGTACGAGGACCTGGACAACGAGCTCGCCAAGGGTGTCAAGGGCTGAGCGTCCGGTCCTTCCAGCACGCGTGTGCGGTGGGGTAGGAACATGAGCCCCGCCGCACATGGGCCCTTAGAGTTCAGTGTTACCGGACTCGTCCACTTGTCCGTGACGCATCAGGTACATCTGGAGACCACCGCGCTGCTCCTCCGTTACGAACGGAAGTCAGAACATGTCCTCGCTTTCTTCGGTGTGGCGGCGCTTCTTGTCGGATACCGCCGTCTGACCAAGACGGTCAGGGCCTGAGCCGATTCTGCTGAGGATCGAAGCAGACCAGCCTCATCGACTCCGCGAGGGCCGCTGCCCAGGCAGAGACTTCCTCAGCCCTGCTCCAACTCATCGGGAAGTAGACAATCGGGCCACCGGCTCCGCCGATCAACGGCCCGGCCGACCAAGGCGAAGGATCCTCCACATCGTCAGTCACGTCACCCCACCGCTCCACAAGCGCAGCAATGTAAGCCGTGATGCGCTCGGTCGGGGGGATGCACACCTCTGCTTCCAGGTAGCGGTCGAATAGGTCTGTGAAGATTCGGCAGGCAGCCCTGTCATTCGCAGGCCGCTCTCCTTCCCACACGGCCAAGTCGTAACTCATGTCTGGACACTCTCACACTGCGGTACAACACTGACAGCCGCCAAACGCCATAGGAAACGACGTCGAAATCAGAAGCTGGGAAGCCCGAGGCGCGGAAAACCTCCGGGCGCTCGGTACGGAGCGCGATACCTGACGGGACCGCGTTATGTCTTGTCCGTGAGCCTGATGCTTCGAGCGAAGTCGTCGATGACGTCGAAGGAGGTTTCAAGGAGGGCGGGGTCGTCGTAATGCCCTTTGAGGAGCAGGTCGATGTTGTGGATCGGATCGTTCCAGGCGTAGCTGACCGAGAGCATTTGATTACCGTCAGCAGTCCAGCTGCGCAAACTGCGAAGGCCTTCGCCGAATTGCGGAGAAATGAACGGGACGGTTTCCACGCGTTGGCTGGCCGCAGCGGTCGAGGGGTCGGGTTCGGCCAGCATACTGAGATGCAGTGGGCTGTGTTCCTCGTCGCAGTCGAACTGTTTGACGAAGAAGACAAGCGGCGCTGCTTGTGGCGGCATCGGACCGAAGAGGAACGCCTGGTCTGCTGCAACCCGATCGCGCAGCATGGCAGCCGATCCTTCCAGGAACTTCCTCATCTGCCGCTTCTCACGCCAGGTGAGTTTGCGTTGATGAAGCAAGGCGCTGGCCTCGAGTTGCAGATCCAGCCACTGTGCGAACTCCGACCTGGAACCGTGCAGTGGCATATGGAACCACAGGGTCGGATCGGCGTCGGTCTCGACGATCATCATGCATAGCTCCAGCGGAAGGTTGTCATCACGGCATCGAAGAGCTCGACAAGGGTCTGGGTGAACTCAGTGTCCACACCAGGGGCTACCAGCGTGCTGAAGGAGAAGGTCAGCCACTGAGCGGGGGCGCTGTCCGGGATCGGAACGGTGTACTGCACTCGCCAGGACGGCACCTCGACTCCCCTGTCGGGATCGGCAGGCACTTTCTGGAGGGTGCGTACAGCCGCCGTACCGTCCAGTTCCCGTAGTGAGGCGTCCTCGGCGTCACGGGCGAGGTCCATGAGTACGGCTTCGGACTCGATTTTTCTTCCCGTCGGTGCCGTGAGGGGCTCGGAGACGACGAAAGAGGCCGGAATGATCATTCCGTGCATTCTCTCGGTGGGGAGATACAGGGTCAGGCCCTCAGTGTTGCGGGCTTGTCGCACGGCTCGTTTGAGTTCTTTCGTGAGCTGCAGCCGAGCCCTTGGAATGTCGTCTTTGGGAAATCCTGCGGGGAGTTGTGTGACAGATTTCTTTACGATCCGCTGGATTGCGTCTTTTGTTCCCTTCTGGAGAGGAATGGCATCCCATCCGGGTGGCGGGACGAGATTGAACCCATTGGGCGTAACAGTGGATTCGAAGGATGTCTCAGGATGCGACACTGCGGTTCCGAATCTTTTCTGCGACCCAGGTCGCACCGACCAATACGGTAAACAATGGTGCTCCGATGATCCCGGGCCAGAAGGAGCTGAGGAGACTGGGCAGCAGAAGGGCCCAGCCCATCGCCAGGTCGCGCGTCAACAGCGGTGGACGTCTGCTGGGTGTGGGATTCTGGACCAGGATCCACAGAAGATGAAACAGGCAACCGGTCAGCAAGGCCCAGTAGATCCAGTACAAGGCTGTGCGACCGTCGTCGGGGAGCAGTACAGCAATCCCGATCAATGGAAAAATGGACACCAGTGCGCCGATAATGGTGACCCTCGCCCTGAAATTGGCGCCCGTTCCCAGCTGCTCTCTGAGAGACCCAGTCATTTGTCCTGCTTTCTTCGCTGTTGTCGTCTTTTTGGATAATGTCCAACTGGTCACCAATGAGTATCCGGGGCCGGTTTCCAGCCGTTCTCCTTCCAGTCGTTGTATCCCTCGTTGTACGGCTTGTCTCCGGGGACCAGGCCTTCCTTGTCCAGCCAGCCGACGGAGTCACTCTTGCTGAGTGACTTGTCCATGACGTCAACACCCATGCCAACGTAGGCGGCCCCCATGGACGCCACATAGCCAATGTGTCCTTTAAGGGAAGTCCCGCCGGACACAGCACCGGGGAAGACCCCCTTGTTCGCGCGGAGCTGTCCGAACAACCCGGCCGCCTCGTCATCGCCCAGGTGCGCCCACTTGGAGAGTGTGCTCACCGGGGTCGGTGTCTTGGCAACGCGGCCGGCTTCTCCCGAGATCTTCTTCAGCGTGAACGTGCGCAAGTCCGAGAAGAACTTGCGGGAGACGTCGTCCTGAGCACCTGCCATGGCTTTGCCCAGGTCGTTCAGCATTCCCTTGTGAGACCTGAGGCCCGACTTCAGCGCTGCGGTCCGGGTGGCCTGGGCGGCCGTGCTGGTGGTTTTGTTCGCGCTCTTCAGCGCGTTGATGCCCCCGCGACCGATGCCCATGAGGAGCAGACCACCGATGTCGAAGGCGAGGTCGGTCCAGGACGCGTCGCCGGAAGCGACCAGCATGGATCTTGTCAAGATGGTCAGGACGGCGATCGCGAGGACGAGGAGGTTCAGGCCCGGAATCCAGATGGCAACGATCCCTGCGATGGTTGCGACCCATCCGAGCCCGTCGAGAACAGTCTTGATCCAGTCCGCGTTGTCATGGAACCAGCCCTTTACGTCGTCCCACCACGAGTCCTCGATGACATCGTCGATCTCATCTCTGATCTTCCCCGCGAAGTGGTTGGCACGGCTGTCACGGTCGCCGGTGATGGTGTGTAGCTGGTTTCGGTAAGTCTGCAGCGGATCGTCGTCCGTTCCGTTCTCGGACGGTTGCGGAGTCTGCTTGTCGGCCGAGTCGGCCGCCTTGGCTTTCTCGGCTGCGATCTCGTCCTGCTTCTCTTTGGCCTGACGCAGGACACGGTCGGCGTCGGACTGAAAGTCCTCCAACTCGTTGGACCAAGTGGTCAGATGGCCGTGGACGCGCTCGTAACGACTGGCGACCTCACGCATATGTTTCTCAAGGGTGTTGGAGTCCTCACGCAGACGTTTGACGTATTTGCCCTTGAGGCGCTCTTCTTTACTGAGGATCTGTAGGTTCTTGGCCTGGTCCCGGAGTTTCTGCGCGACCGTCACCATGTGACGAACTTCGGCGCGGATCTCCTCGGGATCACCAGGCACCGGATCGGAATCGCAGAGTGGCTGCCAGTCAACAGGACGACGCTTGGATGTGGCTGTGGTCACTTCTTCGGCTTCTTCTCGTTGGCTTTGCTCAGATCGTCGTCGAGGTCTTCGAATGCCTTCTTCGTACCGGCCACGAGCTTTCCGACCGATTCGATACCTTCAATGAGCTTGGTGCGGTAGTCGTCCCAGTTGTCGACGAAATCACCCATGGCTTCGGCGATTGCACTGGATCCCCAGTGTTGCTTCATGTCGTCGCGACGGTTCTCGATGTCCTTGAACGTCCGTCTGAGCTGGTCGAGCTTCCGCTCGGAGTCGGAGAGGAACTCGAAGTCGACTGTCAGATCCGGGTCTGCCACCGTTGGCCCTCCTCGTGTGCGGGGTTTGACTTGGCTGAGGTGAGCTGGCCCGCGCCGCCGGACCTGACGTCATCTCCGGCGTGGGCCGCCGGGAGTGAGGGTGCTGCCGTGCCGACGACGGCTGCGGTGGGAGAAGTGTGACGCTCCACAGTGGGGCTCCCCAGTGGGAAAGATGTAGTCCAGAGCAAAAAATGATTGCGTGAGTCGTTTCGCTGGCGGCGGCCTCGGAGGAGGACACGCTGTACAGCACGTTCCGCAGTCAGCGGTTGACCGACTGGATTTCTTCGACCGTGATGTCTTGGGTCGCTTCGATCGTGCCGTCCGGCATGCCTATTGGGCCGGCCTGGCCTGTGCCCGTCCAGCTGATCTCCCAGGTGAGAGCCGCCTTGAGGGGGACCGTGCCGCCGTTGGAGGAGCGGTGGTAGACGATGCCGCAGGGCGGGGTCTCCTTGGCCTTCCCCCTGGCGTAGGGCTCGCCGATTCTGCCGTCGACGATGGGGCATCCGCCGTCGGCGGGGATCGTCGTGGCGTCCGTCGTACCCGGGTTGAGCGTCAGCGACTTGGGCTTCGCCGTCGTGGTCGCCTGGATGTTGAAACCGGGGACGTTGATGGCCGCCGTCGCCTGGACCTCGTCGAACACGGCTTCGTCGAGCCACGCCCAGGTCGGCAGGTTCACCTTGGTGATGGCCTCGGGGGCGAGAGACACCTTCGTGCCCGGCAGTTCCATGTGCTGGTAGGCCAGGGCCGCGAGCATCTCCGGGGTGATGGCCTGCTCGTACTGCGGCGGTGGGGCTTCGCCGTTTTCGACCCAGAAGGGCAGGTCGGAGCAGGCTTTTCGCTTGAGGATGTCCGGCTCGGCGGGATTCTCGACGGCGGCCCAGAACATCCCCTCGCCGTCCTTGTCGACGTTGTAGTCCTTGTAACCGGGGGTGTCGGTCCAGCCGTAGTCGTCCTCGTAGTGGCGCTGCATCTCGCCGATCGCCGCACCCGCGTGGCCGGTCATGCCGGGCTGGTTCTTGGCGGTCTCGATGTTCTTGGTCATCTCCTTCTTGAAGTCCTTGGCACCGAGGTAGGGGGCGTACCAGCAGGGTGGCGGTGACCAGTTGACGTCGGCGGAGGAGATGTTGCCGGTGGTGCCGGTCTTGGTGACGGACCCGGAGTACTGGACCTTGGCAGCGGCGTAGATGCCGGTGCCGTTCCTGCCGCCTTGTTGTTCACTGGTGGCGCCTTCGCCATTGCGTTTCGGCTCGGCCGCATGGGCCGGTGTCGCCAATACGAGGGCGCCGAGGGCCATAGTCAGGGCTACCGCTCGGATGCTGAGGGGCACATGCCGTACTGCGTTCACTGGCACTTCACCGCCTCCTCCTCGACGAACACCTTGGAGGCCTGCCACAACTTGTCGCTGGTGGGGAACTTGACCATGATGATCTTGAAGTGGTCGAAGTCCGCGATGCTGGGCTTGGTCGTATGGACCTTTCCGGTCTTGACCTCTTTGCCGTAGAACTTGCTGGAGTCCACGCAGAAAGCAATCTCCACCGAATTGCCGCCCGGGGCGGATCGGGTCGTGGCTTGGTAGTGGCGCCGGGTGCCGGTGGCCGTCCATCCATCGTCGACCCTTGAGCTGATCTGCGTCTCCGCGTAGTGGAGGCCATCACCTGTGGAGTACGCGATTACGGCAGCGTCCTTGGTCGTGCCCTTGTCCACGCCCCGGTAGATGGCTCGAATGTAGTTCGCGGCGTCGTCCATCGCCGCCGCCTCGTTCTTCTTCTCCGGCTTGTCCCAGTCGAAGACCAGGTCCATGTCCTTGGGCAGGGACACGTCCACGCCGTCCGGCCTGTCCTTCGCCGTTCCCGCCGGCTCTGCCGACTTCTTCGGCTTCTCCGTGCCCTGTTCCGCGCCTGCGATCTTGTCGTTGTCGCTGGACTTGTCGTCCCCGCCGCCACACGCCGTCAGCAGCAGTGCTGCGGTCGTGGCGAGCGCGGCAGCAACGGGCAAAGAGCGGCGCTTCACAGTGAACCCCCGTGAGATTTAGATGTATTCAGGAGGCACGACGGTATCTGCGGGGCGGACGGTTTCGCCACCGCGAACCCTCTTGTGTGGCCGGTCGGACGCGGAGGAATCGGGGCAAGTCGGTGGCGTGAGTGACTCGATCGCGTCTGGGGGGCGGCGGTCCCGGACGGGCCTCGGGTCCCGGATGGCGACGTGCTTCCGGGACCCGAGAGTTTTAGTTCCGCCGGGGCGTGCCGGGCTCCGGCGTCCGGCAGCGTGGGCACCTGCACGGCGGGTACGCCGACGTCTGCGGCAATGGATCGGTCCCTCCGCCGGCCCGGACTTCGACCTTGCTCCGTTCCCTGGTCACGGCGCCCTGCGCGTCGACCGTGTAGACCCGCAGCGTGAGGCGGGAGCCCTCGGGGGATGTGCTTGTGAGTTCCAGTGGGTCCCTCATGGGCGGGTACTGATCGGCGCACTCGGCGCACGCGTAGATGTTGAAGCCGGGGCCCGTCGCCGCGTGTACCTCGTGGACCAGCACCGGGTGGTTCGTCAGGCGGTGGCAGTGAGCGCACATCCGTACGGCCGGGCGCGTCATCGGGCGGTCACCGGGGCGCCGCCGTGGATGTGATCCGGGCCGAGGCGGGGCGGTGGGACCGGGATGAAGCGGAGGGGCGGGGGCGCTCCCAGGCGGTGTCGGCCTTGGGATTGAGGGGTGCAAATGTCAAGCACCTTGGCAAGGAGGCGGAAGGTAAGGTCCAGCATGTTGACGCTCCTTGGAAGCGTTGGCCACGCCCCGGGACGGTTGCCGCCGCCGCTGGGGTTTTTCGTGCCTTCGGCCTAAATTGCTGCGCATGTCAGTGCATAGCAGTTTGTAGCTGTAGGACTATTAGCGCAGCTCAGCGCTGTTTTACGGTGGTTCTCATGGCAGCAGGCACAGGCGATTCACCGATCGGCCCGAACAAGATCGCGTACGTGTACATGCAGGTGGCTGACCACATCACTGCCCGGATCGCATCGGGTGAGCTTCGGCCGGGGGCGCGGTTGCCCGGGGAGCGGGACCTCGGAACGGAGTACGGGGTCACCTACCTGACCGCCCGCCGGGCCATCCGCGAACTCCGCGAACGCGGACTCGTCCTCACCCTCCCCGCCAAGGGCACCTTCGTCGCGTACCCCGAGACGGACAGCGGTCAAGACCAGTAGGCGGCCGGACGCCGCGGAGTCGTGGCGCCGTCGTCGCCCGAACTGTTCGCGTTCGCCGCGCCTGGGCACAAAACAGGCATGCCATGCTGTCTCCACGCCCCGCACGACGTCCTGCGGTCCGCCGCGACCTGTGCCCCCGCCCTCCTCCGAGCCCTCCACTCCGCCGCCCGTCGCGGTACGGCGCAGGCGCGCCACCCCCGGGGACCCGACGGACTCGACGGACCCGACGCCGTGTCCGCCGTCAATCTGGAGCTGGTGACCCTCACGGAGGACCGGGCCGTCATCACCTGGCACACCGGTGCGAAAGGCAGCGACGACGGGTTCGGGCACCTGGTTCCCGCGGTGACCGAGGGCGAGGTCGTCTACGGCACGCATCCCGCCCGGCTCAACCGCACCGCGGCCGAAGGCCGGCGGACCGCCCACCACTACGTGGAGCTGACCGGCCTGGAACCCGGCCAGACGTACTACTACCAGGCTCGTTCCCGGGGCACAGCGGCCACACCCACCCCGCTGCACCTGGTGAAGGGGAACGCCGTGGGGACCTCCCTCCACGGATTCGGCACCCATGGCGGCCCGTACTCCTTCACCACGCCGCAACCGCCCCCCGGCCGCCACCTGCTGTCGGTCGCGCTCTGCAACGACCTGCATCTAGGGGAGACCACCGCCGGACTGGTGACGGGCGTGCCGATGATGCGCGGCATCTCGCAGCGGCTCGGACTCGCCCCGTACCCGGAGGTCATGGGCAGGGCGCTGGTGGAGGAGGCGCACCGGCGCGGCGCCGACCGGCTCGTGGCCGCGGGGGACATATCCGCCGGCGGGGCACCGCGCGACCTGGCGGAGGCCAGGCGGCTCCTGGACGGGTTCGGCACGTACGGGCAGGACTACTTCGTCGTCCGCGGCAACCACGACCGGCGGCGCGGGCAGTTCGGGGACAGCTTCCTGGACGCCTTTCCCGTAGCCGTCGGTGGCAGGTCAGGTGACGGACCGGGCGACGGACCGGGCGACGGGGCCGCGTACTTCGTCCAGGACCTCGGTGGGCTCCGGATCATCGGACTGGACACGTACGAGAAGAAGGGGAACGGCGCCAACTCGGGCGGCCTCTCCGACGAGCAGTTCTCCTGGTTCCGGGCGCGGCTGCGGGACCACGCCGACCAGCCCACGATGGTCTTCGGGCACCACCCGCTGACCGTACGCAACTCGCCGTTCCCCGTGACGGGTGGGCAGCGCCTGAACCGCCGCCAGGCCCGTACGATCCTCGACGCGTACGCCGCCGCCCCGGGCGTCTTCCTCCACCACGCGGGCCACACCCACCGCAACAAGCGCACGGTCCTCCCGCAGGCGCGGCACGTCACGTTGCAGGAGGTGGGCGCCGTGAAGGAGTACCCCGGCGGTTTCTGTCTGCTGCGCGTCCACACGGGCGGGTACGCCCTCAACTACTACAAGACCAGCAGCGGGCCGGCGCGGGAGTGGAGCGAGCGCAGCAGGCGTGTGGCGGCGGGCCTGTGGCCGCAGTACGCCCTGGGCCGCTCGGTCTGCGACCGCAACAGTGTCACGGTGCGCGACCTGTCCGGCATCGCGCCGGCGGGGGTGCGGCGGCCCGCGCTCGACGGCGCCGTCTGAAGCGGTCCCCGGGGGAGGGGAACGCGAGTAAGGCGGGTAAGGACGGACTGCCGGGGCCGCGGGCGCGAGCGGCCTCGTAGGCTTGCGCGCACCAGACCCCGCACCAGACCCCGCACCAGACCGCACACCGACGGCTTCACGGATCAGCTTCACCGATCAGCTTCGCGGATCAGCGATCCTGTCGAGTCGGCGGGAACACCGCTCGAGACCGTTGCGGCCGTCGCAGCCGTCGCAACCACCGGAACCCGGGAGAGACCGACCAACATGGCCCGCTACATGGAAACCCTCACCATCGAGCGCGGTGGCTTCCGGATCAAGGTGCCCGAGTCGTGGTGGGAGTTCGACGTGCGGCCCGAGTCGCGGGACGACTCGATCCGGCGCATGGTGGCCGAGCGCCTGCGGCAACAGCCGGAGTTGGTCAAGTACAAGGACACCTACACCGCCTTCCTGCAGAAGTCCGCGGCGGACGCCTGGAAGTCCGGCGCGCTGTACTGCGGCTGCATGGCCGAGAGCTTCGGCGGCGACACCCCGATCACCGGGTCGGTCACCGTCTCGCTCGTCGGCGGGCGTACGAAGGACGGCGAACCCCTCTCCACCGACCCGCAGGTCATGGCGGGCCAGCTCGCCGTGCGGGAGGCCAAGAAGGAGGGCGACGCGTGGCGGAAGGTCACGACGGTCGACATCCCGGACGTCGGTCCGGCCGCGCGGACGTACGGCATCGAAGACATCCCCGTACCCGGTGACGCACTCAACCGCACCGTCCGTGCCGTACTCATGCAAACGTTCATCCCCGTTCCGGGCCAGGAGGGCAAGGTCGCCCTCGTCGCCGGGAGCAGCCAGGTGCTCGACCTCGCGGACTCGTTCTTCGACATCTTCGACGCGATCACGTCGACGTTCCGCTTCGTGGAGTAGGGCGGTGACGTAGGGCCGCATCCCATGTAGGGCCCTCGCCGCCCTCCTCACCCGTGACCTTTTCAACGAACGTCCGTACCCAGTAGCTTCACGTGTGCGTGTGCGTGTGCGTGTGCGTATGCGTGATTGACGGGGTGGGTGTGGTGGGTGTGACGGGGGTTCGGGGTGGCGGGGTATCGGCCGGCGGACTGGCATGTGCTGGATCTGGAGAGGGATCCGACGCCGGGTGATCCGGTGCGGGTGAAGTCGCTGGCCAAGAGCCTGCACGACTTCGCCGACGACGTGCAGGACGCTCTCCGCCTGGTGCAGGGCATGGCGGGCGAGGATGCCGTCCTGTCGATGGTCGGCAAGACCGCCGAGGTTTTCCGGGATGAGTTCTCCGGGGTTCCGAAGAACCTGAAGAAGCTGAAGAAGTCCTATGACCTGGCCGGGGATGCGCTGGCGGCGTACTGGCCCAAGCTGGAGCGTGCCCAGGCGCTGGCGGACAAGGCACTGGTCAAGGGGCGTGAGGCCCAGGCCGACCTCGCCTCAGCCAAGACCCGGCTCTCCTCCGCCGACTCCTGGGTGACCCGCGCCACCAAGGAAGCGGACAAGTACAAGGACGATCCCACCGGCGGCAAGGACGTCGACAAGCCGGATGAGGCGAAGGTGCGGGCCGCCACCCGCGATGCGCAGAGCGCCAGGGATGCCCATACCGCGGCTCAGTCGGATGTGTCCTCCGCGCAGAGTGCGCTGGACGCGGCGAAGAAGATGGCCGCGGACGCCCGGGCGATGCGTGAGGAGGCGGCCGGGGAGGCCAAGCGCAAGCTCGACGAGGCCTCCGACGCGGGGATTCAGAACCGTAGGTGGTACGAGGAGGTGGGGGACTGGTTCGTCGACAACTGGGACACCATCGTCGCCGTCTGCAAGGTCGTCGTCGCCGTCCTGGGCGTCATCGCCCTGATCATCGGCGGGCCCATCCTGGGCGCGATCGTGCTCATCGCCGCCCTCGTCGTCCTCGCCGACACCCTCAACAAATACATGAAGGGGCAGGCGTCTCTATGGGAGGTGGCCTTCGCAGCCCTGGACTGCATCCCCGGCATGAAGGGCCTGACCACCCTCGGCGGACTCGCCAAGGGACTCAAAGCCTTCGGGAAGACCGGGCTCAAGGGGATGGCCCTGGGGGTCAAGGGCCTTGGCCGCAGTACCCGTTCCATGGGGCGGCAGATGAAGAAGCTCTTCACCCGCGGTGACCCCGTGGACATGGCCACCGGTGAGATGGTCATGTCCGCCACGGACGTCTCGTTCGACGGAATGCTGCCGCTCCTCTTCGAGCGGCACTACCGCACCGGCGCACGCGGCGGCCGTCTTCTCGGCCCGAGCTGGACCTCGACGCTGGATCAGCGGCTGGCGCTCGATGCCACGGGCGTGCGTCTCACCACGGACGACGGCATGGTGCTCGTCTACCCCGTGCCGGAACCGGGTCTGGCGCTGCTTCCGGTGGAGGGCCCGCACTGGCCCATGACCTGGGACGGTGTCCAGGACGGCGAGATCAGGGTGCACCAGCCCGAGAACGGCCGCACCCTCCGGTTCCGGCCGCTGCCCGGCCGTCCGCCGGCCGAACTGCCGCTCGCGGCGATCGGTGACCGGAACGACAACACGATCACAGTGAGGTACGCCCCCGATGGAACGCCCGTCGAGGTCGCCCACCACGGCGGCTACCGCATCGGCGTGACCTGCGAGGCGGGGCGGATCACGGCCCTCACCCTGCTCAGCGACCCCGCCCGTCCCACGCTCGTACGGTACGGCTACGACGAGCGGGGCGATCTCGCCGAGGTCGTCAACTCGTCGGGGAAGCCGTTGCGGTTCTTCTACGACGACCAGCGGCGAGCCGTCGGCTGGGAGGACCGGAACGGCGTCTGGTACCGCTTCACGTACGACTCCGCCGGACGCTGTGTGGCGGGCCGGGGCCGCGACGGGTTGCTCGACTACACCTTCGAGTACGACGACGTCTCGCACCGCACCGTCGCCGTCGACTCGCTCGGCCACGCCACGCACTACCAGTTCAACGACGCCTACCAGCTCATCGCGGAGACCGGCCCCCTGGGGCACACGGTCCACCAGGAGTGGAACCGCAGGGATCAGCTCGTGTCCCGTACCGACGAGCTGGGACGCACCACGCGGATGGAATGGGACGGGGCGGGCAACCTCACGGCCGTCCGACTGCCCGACGGCACCACGTCCTCGACGCGTTTCAACGACCTCGGCCTGCCCGTCGAGGTGACGGGGTACGACGGCACCGTGGTGCGGCAGGAGTGGGACGAGCGGGGCAACTGCGTCTCCCTGACGGACGCCGACGGAGCGACCACCGTCTTCACCCACGACCGGAGCGGCGCTCTGGCCACGCTGACGGATCCGCTGGGCGCGGTGCAGCGCTTCACCAACAACGAGGCCGGACAGCCGGTCTGCGCGACGGACGCACTCGGTGCGCGGACCCGGTACTCCTACGACGCCTTCGGCCGCAACACCGCCGTCACCGATGCCCTGGGCGCGACGACGCGGATGACCTGGACCGTCGAGGGACTGATGGCCTCCCTCACCGCACCGTCGGGTGCCGCCGAGGCGTGGACGTACGACGGCGAGGGCAACTGCCTCACCCACCTCGACGCCCTCGGCGGTGTCACCCGCTTCACCTACGGCGGATTCGACCTGCTGACCTCGCGCACGGCTCCCGACGGAGCCCGCCACACGTTCGCCCACGACACCGAACTGCGGCTCACCACGGTCACGGACCCGCGTGGGCTCACCTGGGAGTACACCCATGACGCGGCGGGCCGCCTCGTCTCGGAGACCGACTTCGACGGACGGACCCTCACCTACGGCTACGACGCCGCGGGGCAGCTGACCAGCCGCGTCAATCCCGTGGGCCAGGCCGTGGAATTCACGTACGACGGGGTGGGGAACCCGGTCGAGAAGACGGTGGACGGGCAGACGGGGAGAGGCCGGGCGGGGGGAGAGCGGGCGCGCACTGTCTTCGTGCACGACGCCGCCGGCAGGCTGCTCCGCGCTGCCGGGCCGGAGGCCACGCTCGTCCTCGGATACGACAGGGCGGGCCGTATCACCACACAGTCGGTCGACGGCAGGACACTCACCACGGTGTACGACCCGTTGAGTCGGCCCGTCAGCCGTACGACACCGAGCGGCGCCACCAGCTCGTACAGCTATGACGCGGCGGGGAACCGTACGCGTCTCGTCGCCTCGGGGCGCGTCCTCGCCTCCGCCCACGACGCACTGGGGCGCGAGACCGCGCGGCGGCTCGGCACGTACGGAGCCGGGCCCGTCCACACCCTCGTCCACACCTGGGACGCCGACGGTCGCCTCACCGGCCGGACCCTCACCGGCCGGACCCTCGCCGCGCCCGCCTTCGCCGGGTCCGCTTCCGCCGGGTCCGCTTCCGCCGGGTCCGCCTCCGTCGGGCCCGTGCGACAGCAGACCTACACCTACCGGGCGGACGGCAGCGTGAGCGCGCTGGAGGACCGGGGGACGGGACGGCGCGCCTCCGGCTTCGACGGGACGGAGCGGCGCACCTTCGGTTTCGACGGGGCGGGACGGATCACCACCGTCCGTACCACGAGCGGGACCGAGTCCCACGGGACCGAGTCCTACGGATACGACGCGGCGGGCAACCAGACACGGGCCGCGTGGCCGGACCGGCACCCCTCCCCGGAGGCGCGCGGTGAGCGGGAACACTCGGGGAACCAAGTCACGCGCGCGGGATCCTTCCACTACGAGTACGACGCCGCGGGACGGGTCGTCCTGCGCCGCCGGACGCGGTTGTCCCGCAAGCCCGACGTCTGGCGCTACGCCTGGGACGCCGAGGACCGCCTCACCTCGGTGCGCACACCGGACGGGACGGTCTGGCAGTACGTGTACGACGCCCTCGGCCGCCGCGTGTCCAAGCGGCGGCTCGGCCCGGACGGCGCGACGGTCGCGGAGGAGACACGCTTCACCTGGGACGGCGTCCATCTGGTGGAGCAGACCACGCACATCCCCGGCAGCACCGAGGACCGCACCCTCACCTGGGACCGGGACGGGATACGTCCGGTGGCCCAGACCGAACGGCGTACGGCGGCCGGCGCTCCGCAGGACGTCGTCGACGAGTGCTTCTTCGCCATCGTCACCGATCTCGTCGGCACTCCGACGGAACTCGTGTCCGAGGCGGGTGAGATCGCCTGGCGTGCGGACGCCACACTCTGGGGGCTGACGGGCCACGTCACGGACGCGGCGACGTACACCCCGCTGCGCTTCCCGGGCCAGTACTTCGACCCGGAGACCGAACTCCACCACAACTACTTCCGGCACTACGATCCGGCGACCGCGGCCTACGTCACCCCCGATCCGCTCGGTATGGACGGAGGACCGAATCCGCGCGGCTACGCGCTCGACCCGCTCCTCTGGACCGACTACCTGGGCCTGCTGACCTGTCGGCAGAACGCGCGGAGACTGCGCAGGAACATGCGGCTGGAAGGGCGCTCGGTGGGGCGCGGCCAGGCGGCGGCACATATCGTTCCGTCCGGTGGCAACACGGGCCACTGGGCACCGGGGGCCAGAAGCCGCGCCCTTCTGGAGAGGTACGGAGTCGACATCAATGACGCAGCCAACGGAATTCCGCTCAACCATCCGACCCCCCACAACTTCACGCACCGGGAGCCGTTCCTGCGCCGCGTCAACCAGCATCTGGAGCAGGTCGTCCGTGACAGCGTGGACCAGGGGATGGGCGCCCGCGCCATCCGTGCCCGGATCCGGCAGGAACTGCGCGGTATCGGCCGGAGCGTCGAGGCCGAACTCGCCACGGGACAGCCGGGTCCCGGCGCGGTCTGGACGGCGTGATGACGACTGAAAACCCGACAGTGACTGACGATCCGACGACGGCAGCTGACAATTCGACAGTGACTGGCAATCAGACGACGACTGGCAATCCGACGACGACTGGCGATCAGAGCAAGCCGCTTTCCGTCTACCGCCTGCTGCCGAGCCTCGGGGAGTTCCGGACGCTGTCCCTGGAGGAGTACGCGCACCGGAAGCTGATCCGCTGGCTGCGCACGGGATCTCCCGGGGACCTCCCGGGGGAACTGCGGGCGGAATGGGTCGGGAACCCGCGGTTGAGACCGACGGAGTTTCCCTGCGGTTACCCGGGAGCCCCCGTGTTCGGCCGCCGGGTCGCCGACCTCGTGCGGGACGAGCTGCGGGCCGCCGGGACGTACCTTCCGGTCGTTCCCGAGGGAGCCGAAAAATCCGAGGACGCCGGAGAAAAGGGCCTTCCGGACTACGTCCTGTACGCAGTGGAGAAAGTGGTCGACTGCGTCGATACGCGCAGATCCTCGAAGCCGAAGAAGGGCACGGGCCAGATGAAGGCGACGGTCTTCCGTCCGGATGCCCTGCCGGCCGCGCTGCCCGCTTTCCGCGTGCCCGAGTACCCGGGCGGTGTGCACTGGAACGGGTGGGCGGTCGAGCGGCTCACCGGACTGCTCGGGGACGACCTGGAGGCGCGGCTCATCTGGTCCGAGGACCGGTCCCTCACCCCGCACCCCGACCCGTGGGCCTTCTGAGCCGACGTCCCCGGCTCCGCCCGTAGGCCACGCCCGTATGTCACGCCTGTATGCCACGACCGACGCGGGCTTCACCGGTACGGGGGAAGGAGCCCCCTCATCGCAAACCGGCCCCCGTCACCGACAGCGATCCATGGCCGAAGATCATCCCATGCGCCGCACGGTTCCCGTGAGCGCGGTGTACGGACGTGGTGGACGCAGCGTGATCGGGTGGACCGGGCAGGGGAGTTGGGTATTCGCTGGTGCACAGGGGAGCGTCCCCGTGCGGACCTTTTACCGGCCGGGAACCGAACGGGCCGGATTGCGCGTGGACACCGTCGGGGCGTGTGAGGTCCACGGTCGCGGTCGCGCCTTGAGGGGCTTATGTGCTGCTGATACGGTGCGATGACTTGACGCCCGTTCACGCCGGTTCCGGCCATGGCCGGTCGGGGAGGGTGCGACCAGGCCGGACGACGGCACGCCCGGTGAGGGTGAAGCGGTCGGAGTGGCCGGAGCGGTCGGAGTGTCCGAAGTGTGTCGGGTGCGTCGAGTGTGTCGGGTGTCCTGGACTACAAAGACTTTCTTGGGTGTACGGGGAGCGGTTGCGTGAAGATCCAAGAGCGTACGGGGGCGGGCCACAACCGGCCTTCCGCACCGGCTCAGCCGACGATGGGGGAGCGCCTCCCCACGCCTCCTCGCGAGCGCAAACCGGCGTTGGCCGCGCTCGCGGTGCTGCTGATCCTCGTCGGTGCGCTCGGGGCGACCATGCTGGTGCTCCGCGCCGGCGACCGCATCGAGGTCATCAAGGTGACCGCCGACATCCAGCCCGGTGAGTCCGTGGGCAGGAAGGTGGAGTCGGTCCTGGTGGCCGGCGACGCCGGGATCAACTACATCAGGTGGAACCAGCTCGAAACCCTGAGGAAGCTCAAGGCCAAGTCCACGATCTACAAGGGCACCCTCGTCATCGGCGAGATGTTCGGCACCGAGAGCAGCCTTCCGGCCGGCAAGGCCGTCGTCGGTCTGTCCCTGAAGGAGGGGCAGTACCCGGAGGGCATCGAGGCGGGCGACCTCGTGGCCGCCTACCGGGTCGGCAACACGGGTTCCTCGAACTCGGGCTCCGGCTCCGGTTCCGGCTCGGCCGACGGGACGGGCTCCGGTTCCACCGGCTCCGCGGGCAGCGCCGACACTCCGATCGTCGACGACGCCCGCGTCACCAGCGTGCCGGGGAACAGGGGCGACAGCACCATCAGCAGTACCAACAAGCGTGTCACCGTGACCGTCGACGAGAGCGCCGCCGCCGCGCTGGCCCGTGCCGCCGCGGCGAACCAGGTCGCCCTCGTCAAGGTCCCCGGCAACTAGCGGCGGAGAGTCACACACACCATGGCCCTCATCGCCATCGCCGCGGACAAAGGCTCCCCCGGCGTCACCACGACGGCCGTCGCGCTCGCCGCGGTCTGGCCGCGCCGTACGCTGCTCGCCGAGACCGACCCGGCCGGCGGCGACCTCGTGTACCGCAGCGCCGCCGCGCACGGCGGGCCGCTGAACCCCAACACGGGCATGCTCTCCATCGCCGCCACCGCCCGCCGCGGCCTCGTACCCGATCAACTGTGGGACCACGTACAGCCGTTGAGCGGTGGACTCGAAGTGCTCGTCGGGCTCGGGAGCGCCGAGCAGGCGGCCGGGCTCGCGGGGCTGTGGCCCACCCTCGGCCGGGCCTTCGCGCAGCTCGCCGACTCCGAGCACGCGCCCGCCGACGTCATAGCGGACTGCGGCCGGATCAGCGGGGACACCCCGGCCGTCGAGATGTTCGCGCAGGCCGCGCTCGTCCTCCTGGTGGCGCGCACCGCGCCGGAGTCCATCGCGCGCGTACGCGACCGGGCCGCCGCGCTCACCACCAAGCTGCACGGCGGACCGCGGGGCGCCGCCGCGCCGGGCACGCCCCTCGTCGGGGTCGTCCTCATCGCCGACCCGGGTGACTCCGCGAAGATCGTCCGCCAGGTCGACGACATGCTGACGGCCGCGCGGACCGGCGCCCGCGTCGTCGGCACGATCGCCGAGGACCCCGCGGGCGCCGACCAGCTCGCGGGCCGCAGGCGGGGGCGGCTCGACAAGTCGCTGCTCATCCGCTCGGCACGCAAGGTGACCGCGGACCTCTACCAGCAGTTCGGCGCCGCCTGGTCCGTACCGGACGGCGGCCCGGACGGCGTCCCGAACGGTGGTCCGAGCGGCGTCCCGAACGGCGCGCGCCCCGCCGGAGCCGGCCGATGACCGTCGTCGACCACCAGCTGGTCAAGCGGTTCCGGCAGGAGGCCGGTGACCGCATCGCCGAGCAGCGCCGCCTCGACCAGGTCTCCGGCGTCACGCCGATGACCAACGAGGACGAGCGGCAGTACGCGCGCGCCGTCATCGCCCAGATCCTGGAGGACCACGCCCGCACGGAGATCACCTCCGGCCGTACGCCGCTGGACGCCGAGACCGAGGAGCAGTACGCGGCCGCCGTGCACGCCGCGCTCTTCGGAGTGGGCAGGCTCCAGCCGCTCCTGGACGACCCCGAGGTCGAGAACATCGACATCAACGGGTACGACCAGGTCTTCGTCGGCTACGCGAACGGCCAGGAGGTCAGGGGCGATCCGGTCGCCGAGACCGACGAGGAACTCATCGAGCTGATCCAGATCCTCGGCGCGTACTCGGGCCTGTCCTCCCGGCCCTTCGACTCCGCGAACCCGCAGCTCGACCTGCGGCTGCCGGACGGTTCGCGCCTGTCCGCCGTCATGGACGTGACCCGCAGGCCCGCGCTGTCCATCCGCCGCGCGCGCATGGGCAAGGTCTTCATGTCCGACCTCGTCGGTAACGGCACGCTCACACCGGAGGTCGGGCACTTCCTGGCCTGCGCGGTCCGGGCCCGTAAGAACATCATGATCGCGGGTGCCACCAACGCCGGGAAGACGACGCTCCTGCGCGCGCTCGCCAACGAGATACCGCCGCACGAACGCCTCATCACCGTCGAACGCGCCCTGGAACTGGGCCTGGACACCTTCGCCGACCTGCACCCGAACGTCGTGGCGTTCGAGGAGCGGCTGCCCAACTCCGAGGGCCAGGGCACCATCTCGATGGCGGAGCTGGTGCGGCGGTCACTCCGTATGAACCCCTCGCGCGTCATCGTCGGCGAGGTCCTCGGCGACGAGATCGTGACCATGCTGAACGCGATGTCGCAGGGCAACGACGGCTCGCTGTCCACGATCCACGCCAACAGCTCCAGCGAGGTCTTCAACCGCATCTCCACGTACGCGCTCCAGGCCGCCGAGCGGCTGCCCATCGAGGCCAGCCAGATGCTCGTCGCGGGCGCGGTGAACTTCGTCGTGTTCATCCAGCGGCGCAACAACTACCAGACGGGCGGCCGGCTCCAGCGCATGGTCACCTCGATCCGCGAGGTCAACGGCGTCGACGGGCGCGTCCTGTCCAGCGAGGTGTTCGCCGAGACACCGGACGGCCGTGTCGTGCCGCACGCGCCCATCGCCTGCCTCGAAGACCTGGTCCAGCACGGCTACCGCCTGCCCGGCGGCGGGAACTGGGGGTGAACCGACCATGACGGACACGAGCACGGGCATGGACACGGGCACGGGCATGGACACGGGCACGGGCATGGACACGGGCACGAGCGTGGGCATGGGCACGGGCACGGGCACGGACCAGCCGGTCGTGACCCTGGCCGCACTCGACTCGCCGGGCTCGCTCGGCTCGATGGGCGGGCTGTTCTCCACGACGGTCCTGTACGCGCTCGCGTGCGGTGTCGCGGTGGGCGGCGGCCTCGCCCTGCTGGCCGTCGCGGTCCGCGGCCTGCCCGCCCGGCCCGAGCACGAGAAGCGGAAGGCGGGCGAACGCGCCTCCGAACTCGCACGGTTCGCCGGGCGACGCGGTTCGATCGCCGCCGGCGCCGGCATCGCCGTCCTGCTGCTCACCCGGTGGGCCGTCGCCGGTGTCGCGACCGCCGTCCTCGTCTTCTTCTGGGACAAGCTCTTCGGCGGCGCCTCCGAGGAGAAGGCCGCCATGCGCCGCGTGGAGGCCCTCGCGTCCTGGACCGAATCGCTGCGCGACACCATCGCGGGCGCGGTCGGCCTGGAGCAGGCCATCCCCGCCTCCGCGCGCGCCGCGGCGCCCGTCCTGCGCCCGCACCTCGACGCGCTCG
This sequence comes from Streptomyces sp. 8P21H-1, assembly GCF_013302945.1. Classification (NCBI taxonomy): domain Bacteria; kingdom Bacillati; phylum Actinomycetota; class Actinomycetes; order Kitasatosporales; family Streptomycetaceae; genus Streptomyces; species Streptomyces sp. 8P21H-1. Next base: position 21,940 of record NZ_JABTYA010000190.1, read on the forward strand.
TGGACCGGCTGCGCTCGCGCACGCCGCTGCCCGACGCCCTCCAGCAGCTCGCCGACGAGATCGACGACGCGTCCGCCGACATCATCGTGGCCGCGCTGATCCTCAACGCGCGCCTGCGCGGTCCGGGACTGCGCCAAGTCCTGGGCGCGCTCGCCAAGTCGGCCCGCGAGGAGGTCGACATGCGCCAGCGCGTCATGGCCCAGCGCGCCTCGACCCGCCGCTCGGTGCAGATCGTCGTGGCCGTGTCGATCGCCTTCGTGCTCGGCCTGTCCGTCTTCAACCGGGAGTTCGTCGAGCCGTACGGGACGGCCGTCGGACAGCTCGTGCTCGCCTGCGTCTGCGGCCTGTTCGCCCTCGGCTTCTGGTGGCTGCGCAAGCTGTCGGTCATCGAGACGCCGGAGCGGTTCCTGGTGCGGGACGAGGCGGCGGTCCGGTTCGTCCGCCCCCGTACGCCGTCGCTGTCGTCGCCGTCGCAGTCGCTGCCGGAGGAGGGGGTACGCCGATGAGCTCGACCCTGACCCTGCCCGTCCTGGTCGGCGCCGTGCTGGGCCTCGGCGTCTACGCCCTGGTCCGGGCCCTGATGCCGACCAGGCGCAGTGCGGTCGCCCAGGTCGCCCGGATCGACGCGATGCGGGCGCGGGGAGCGGCGTACGAGTCCGCGCACCGTCCCTCCGACGACGGAGGGCGGCTCGGCGGCGTACGGACCCGGGTGGGCCGGCGCGTCGCCGAGTTCTACCTCCAGCAGGGCTGGGAACAGCACTCGCTGCGGGCGGACCTGTCGGTGCTCGACCGGAGCTGGGAGAACTTCCTCGCGACGAAGGCGCTGCTGGGGGTCGCGGGACTGTTCTTCGGGCCGTTCCTGTTCGCGGTGGTGTGGACGCTCGGCTTCAACGACAGCCCCGCCATCCCGGTCTGGCTCGCCCTGCTCTGCGCGCTCGTCTTCTTCTTCCTGCCCGATCTGGAGGTGCGGCGGGACGCGGCCGAGAAGCGGCGGGACCTGCGGCGCGTGATCGGCGCGTACCTGGACCTGGTGTCGATGAGCCTGGCGGGCGGCCGCGGTCTCCCGGAGGCGCTGATGGCGGCCGCCGAGGTCTCCGACGGCTGGGCCACGCAGCGCATCCGCAACGCGCTCGCGGACGCCCGGATCACCGGCATCAGCCAGTGGCAGGCGCTCGGTTCGCTGGGGGAGGAGATCGGGGTCGAGGAGCTGAAGGACCTGTCGGCCTCCCTGGCGCTCGTCGCGGACGACGGCGCGAAGGTGCGCGAGTCGCTCGCCTCCCGCGCCGAGACGATGCGGCACCGCGAACTCGCCGAGATCGAGGGCAGCGCCGGTGAGAAGTCGCAGTCGATGCTCGTGGCGCAACTGCTGCTCTGCGCCGGTTTCCTGGTCTTCCTGATCTTCCCGGCGGCGATGCGCGTGTTCCAGGTCTGAGCCCGACAACCGACAACAACTGCTTCCGTGAACTGCCCTGAACTGCCCTGAACTGCCCTGAACTGCTCTGAACTGTCTTGAGAGGACGCGTCACCATGAACGGACGGAACTACAGCACCGGGATCCCGGGGGTGGACTTCCTGATCACCTTCCTCCAGGGGAGGGTGCAGCGCGCCCGCTCCGGCGAACTCGACCGCGGTGCGTCCGCGGTGGAGTGGGTCATCATCTCGGCGGTCGTCGTGGCGATCGTCGGCGTGGTCGCCGCGATCATCAACGCCGCGCTCAGCGACGGCGCCAACAAGGTCGGTGACTGCATCAAGGGCGCGGACGCGGGCAGCACCTGCTGATCCCCGCCCTGCCGGCGGATTACGCCGCTGTCCTTTCCTTCTCTTCCCCCTCTTCCTTCTCTTCCCTCTCTCGCGCACGGGGGTGCCGGTGAGCGTACGACGCTGGGTACGCCGCAGGGTGGAGGCCGCCTCCGCCCGCGGCGACTCCGGCATGACCGCGATCGAGTTCGTGCTGCTCACGCCCGTTCTCTTCTTCATGATCTTCGCGACGGTGCAGTTCGCGCTGTACTTCTTCGCCGACCACGTGGCCCAGGCGGCGGCCCAGGCCGGTGCCCGCAAGGCCCGTGCCACGGCCGACGAGTCCCCGGGCGCGTGGCGCGGCGAGGCGCGGGACGTCGTGGACAGCTACATCGCGCAGCTGGGGCCGCAGTTGGTGCTCGGACCGGACGTGAAGCTGGTCCAGCCGGACCAGAACACGGTCGGGGTGGAGATCACGGCGAAGGTGCCGTCGGTGTTCCCGGGACTGGACCTGACCGTGCACGCGCAGTCGGTGGGACCCGTGGAACGGTTCGTCGAGGAGGGCGAGAACTAGATGCGCCCAGGTGTGCGTGACGCCGTGCGCGCGGCGGGTGACCGGGGGCTGTCCACGGTCGAGGTGGTGATCCTCGCCCCGGTGATGATCCTCTTCATCCTGGTGCTGGTGGCCTTCGGGCAACTCGTGGACGGACGCGGGGCGATCGACGGGGCCGCCCGGGACGCGGCCCGCTCCGGTTCGCTGCAACGGGACGAGGGGTCGGCGATGGCGGAGGCGCAGAAGGCCGCGGACGCCAACCTGGCGGACGTCTGCTCCGGGCCGGTGACGGTGAACAAGACGAGCGCGGGCTTCGAGGACGCGGACCTCTTCACCGTGGAGGTCAGCTGCCGGGTACGGGGTCTGGCGATGCTCGGCCTGGACGTGCCGACCCGTCTGACCGCGTCGTTCACGTCACCGCTCGACCCCTTCAAGAGGAAGGCGTGACGGCGGGCGTGACAGAGCGCATGAGGAACGGGAACGGGAGCGGGAACAGCCTGCGCGGTGCGGTGGACGCGCGCCGTCTGCGGTTCGACGACCGGGGGTCCGGCGCCGGTGCGGTGATCATCTTCGCGCTGGTGTTCCTGTCCCTGTCGGCCTTCGTCATCGACGGCGGACTGTCCATCTCCAAGCGCGAACGCGCCGCCGACATCGCGGAACAGGCCGCCCGTTACGCCGCCCAGGACGTGGACCTCGAAGAGCTGTACCAGAACGAGGGCGGTGGCGCCCCGATCCTCTTCGAGAACTGCGGTGCCCGGGTGAAGGCCTTCGCCCAGGAGATGGGCATGACCAACGCCGACATAGCCGCCACGAACTGCGTCGCCACGAACGCCGACCAGGTGGAGGTGGAGGTCCGGCTGACCTACTCGCCGGTCTTCACGGGCATGTTCTACGGCGGCGACGTGACGGTCCGGGGCCGGGCGGTGGCGGAGAACGAGGTGGGTTGAGAGGGGCGGAGGACGAGGGGGTGGACCGGGGCGGGGCGTTCTACTTGCCGCCGCCCTCGTCCTCGCCCTTCACGCCCTCGGAGACCTGCTTCGCCAGGTCGTCGTCCAGCTTCTTGAACTCCCGGACGATCGCCTCGGACATCTGGGCCAGCGCGTCGAGCTGCTGGTTGATGTCCTCGCGGCCGTCCTCCCAGTTGGACTCGAAGTCGGCCAGCTTGTCGTAGACGCCGCCGTCGCCGATGTCGTCCCGGTAGGACTCGAAGAGCTTCTTGGTGCGGTTCATCCGCGTCTTGATGTCGCGCAGCCGGGAGCCGTAGTCCTCCAGGTCGCTCAACGGGAGTGCGAGGTCGGGCTTTCCGCCCATGCCGGGTCCCCCTCCTGATGGTCGGTGGCTTCTGTGACGCGAGTCTACGACCGGGGCGGGCGGGCCGCCCCGGAACCGGCTCGGGTCCCGGAGGAACGGACCCGCCGCGAGGCGGCTCTCCCGCCTTCCCGCCCTTCGACACGCTCCATAAGATCTCAGTAGGCTCAGCACACCCCCGCCCCCGCTCCAGTCACCTCCTTCCCCACACGACATCAGGACACCCGCCATGGCGCGACGTACCACTCCCAACTCACCGGGAAGCCCGCCGGGATCGCCGGGATCGCCGGGGGCACCGGGACCGCAGGGCCCGCCGGTTCCGCGGAACCGGACGCCGCAGCCCCTGCCCCGGCGCCGCCGCACGGTGGGGGACTTCGTCAAGGCGTTCCTCGCCCTCGTCGCGCTGCTCCTGCTGCTCGTCGGCGTGCCCGGGGCGCTCGCCACCCAGATCGGCTGGCCGCTGCCCTCCGGGGCGCCGAAGGTGGAGTGGCTCCAGCAGGAGATCACCGTCGGCACGTTCATCAACGTGCTGACCGTGGTCGTCTGGTTCGCCTGGGCCCAGTTCACCGCCTGCGTGCTCGTCGAGGTGAAGGCCGCGCTGTCGGGTGTCGGACTGCCGAACCGGGTGCCCGGTGCCGGCCCGAGCCAGCTGCTCGCGCGCCAGCTCGTCGCCGCGCTGCTGCTGGTCGGCGCGACCGCGGCGAGTTTCACGCCCGGTCTGTCGCAGCTCGGCCAGCAGCTGGAGGGGAACCAGCGGCCGACCGCCGCGGCAGCTCAGCAGACGCCGGGCGGGCTGCTGGCGCAGCAGCAGGAGCAGGCCGCCGCGAGCGCCGCCGCCCTGGCCG
>NZ_JABTYA010000018.1:0-104 GCF_013302945.1 Streptomyces sp. 8P21H-1
GGCTCCGGTGCCGACGGGCGGAGGACCGATGGGTGGGGTGCGGGTGGTCCCGGAGCCGGCGCGCGCGGTGGCGGTGGCTCCGGTGCCGACGGGCGGAGGACCGA
>NZ_JABTYA010000018.1:199-369 GCF_013302945.1 Streptomyces sp. 8P21H-1
CGACGGGTGCGGAGCCGACGGCCGTGGAGCCGACGGCCGTGGAGCCGACGGGTGGGGTGCCGATAGCCATGGAACCGATGGCCGGAGAGCCGACGGCCGCGGTGCCGATGGCCGGAGAGCCGACGGGTGGGGCGCCGATGGCCGTGGTGCCGGCGGCCGGAGGGCAGCCC
>NZ_JABTYA010000191.1:0-8985 GCF_013302945.1 Streptomyces sp. 8P21H-1
TGCCCCGTGCGGGTCCATGAGGGTTGCTCGCGCCGTTCCCCCGCGCCCCTGACAGGGCCCGGCCCCGATGCCCCGTGCGGGTCCATGGGCGCTGGGCGCGCCGTTCCCCGCGCCCCCCTGACGGGGCCGGCCCTCCGAATGCCCCGTGCGGGTCCATGAGGGTTGCTCGCGCCGTTCCCCGCGCTCCTGACAGGGCCCAGCCCCGATGCCCCGTGCGGGTCCGTGAGGGCTGGGCGCGCCGTTCCCCGCGCCCCTGGCGGGGGCTCCCCGTGGGGAGCCGTCGGCAGGGGTGTACAGCCGCTACGCGCGTAGATATGCTCGGGTGGTGACCATGCCCATCACTGCATCCTCCGCAGCCCACGCACTCACGGACGTGACCGCTTCAGACAGCTCGCTGCGCCGTTTCCTCCACGGGCTGCCCGGCGTCGACACGGTCGGCCTGGAGGCGCGTGCCGCCTCGCTCGGCACCCGGTCCGTCAAGACCACCGCGAAGGCGTACGCGATCGACCTCGCCATCTCGATGGTCGACCTGACGACGCTGGAAGGCGCGGACACCCCCGGCAAGGTCCGGGCGCTCGGCGCCAAGGCCGTCCACCCGGACCCCACGGACCGTGCGACCCCGTCGACGGCCGCCGTCTGCGTCTACCCCGACATGGTGGCCACCGCGAAGGAGGCCGTCGCCGGCTCGGGGGTGAAGGTCGCCTCCGTAGCGACCGCCTTCCCGGCCGGCCGCGCCGCGCTCGACGTGAAGCTGGCCGACGTGCGGGACGCCGTCGCCGCGGGCGCCGACGAGATCGACATGGTCATCGACCGCGGGGCGTTCCTGGCGGGCAGGTACCTGAAGGTGTACGAGGAGATCACCGCCGTGAAGGAGGCCTCGGGCGCCGCCCGTCTGAAGGTCATCTTCGAGACCGGCGAGCTGTCGACGTACGACAACATCCGGCGGGCGAGCTGGCTCGGCATGCTGGCGGGCGCGGACTTCATCAAGACCTCGACGGGTAAGGTCGCGGTCAACGCGACGCCCGCGAACACCCTCCTCATGCTGGAGGCCGTCCGCGACTTCCGCGCGCAGACCGGGGTCCAGGTCGGGGTGAAGCCCGCCGGCGGCATCCGCACCACGAAGGACGCCGTCAAGTTCCTGGTGCTGGTCAACGAGACCGCGGGCGAGGACTGGCTGGACAACCACTGGTTCCGCTTCGGCGCGTCCTCGCTCCTGAACGACCTGCTGATGCAGCGCCAGAAGCTGACCACCGGCCGCTATTCCGGCCCCGACTACGTGACGGTGGACTGATCCATCATGGCTTCCGCATTCGAGTACGCACCGGCACCCGAGTCCCGCTCGGTCGTCGACATCGCCCCGTCGTACGGGCTCTTCATCGACGGTGAGTTCACCGGCGCCGCCGACGGCAAGGTCTTCAAGACGGTCAGCCCGAGCACCGAGGAGGTCCTCTCCGAGGTCGCCCGGGCGGGTACCGAGGACGTCGACCGGGCCGTGGGCGCCGCCCGCAGGGCCTTCGTGAAGTGGTCCGCGCTGCCCGGCTCCGAGCGCGCCAAGTACCTGTTCCGCATCGCCCGGATCATCCAGGAGCGCAGCCGCGAACTGGCCGTCCTGGAGACGCTGGACAACGGAAAGCCCATCAAGGAGACGCGGGACGCCGACCTGCCCCTGGTGGCCGCGCACTTCTTCTACTACGCCGGCTGGGCGGACAAGCTCGACCACGCCGGCCTCGGCAGGAACCCGCGCCCGCTGGGCGTCGCGGGCCAGGTCATCCCCTGGAACTTTCCGCTCCTGATGCTGGCGTGGAAGATCGCCCCGGCGCTCGCGACCGGCAACACGGTCGTCCTCAAGCCCGCCGAGACCACTCCCCTGTCCGCCCTGTTCTTCGCGGACATCTGCCGTCAGGCGGGCCTGCCGCGGGGCGTCGTCAACATCCTCCCGGGCTACGGCGACGCGGGCGCGGCGCTCGTCGCGCACCCGGACGTGAACAAGGTGGCCTTCACCGGTTCCACCGCGGTCGGCAAGGCCATCGCGCGCCAGGTCGCGGGCACGAGGAAGAAGGTCACCCTCGAACTGGGCGGCAAGGGCGCGAACATCGTCTTCGACGACGCCCCGATCGACCAGGCCGTCGAGGGCATCGTCACGGGCATCTTCTTCAACCAGGGCCAGGTCTGCTGCGCGGGCTCCCGCCTGCTGGTCCAGGAGTCGGTCCACGACGAGCTGCTGGACTCCCTGAAGCGCAGGCTCTCGACCCTGCGCCTGGGCGACCCGCTCGACAAGAACACCGACATCGGCGCGATCAACTCCGCCGAGCAGCTCTCGCGCATCACCACGCTCGTCGAGCAGGGCGAGGCCGAGGGTGCGCAGCGCTGGTCCCCGCCCTGCGAACTGCCGTCGGCCGGCTACTGGTTCGCCCCGACGCTGTTCACGAACGTCACCCAGGCGCACACGGTCGCCCGCGACGAGATCTTCGGCCCGGTCCTGTCCGTCCTCACCTTCCGCACCCCGGACGAGGCGGTCGCGAAGGCCAACAACACCCAGTACGGCCTCTCCGCGGGCATCTGGACCGAGAAGGGGTCCCGGATCCTGGCGGTCGCGAACAAGCTGCGCGCGGGCGTCGTCTGGGCCAACACGTTCAACAAGTTCGACCCGACCTCGCCGTTCGGCGGTTACAAGGAGTCGGGTCACGGCCGCGAGGGCGGTCGCCACGGCCTGGAGGCGTACCTCGATGTCTGACAAGCCGAAGAAGGCGCACAAGGGCGGGAAGAAGGACGACGGGGCCGGGGGCGCCGGGCCCCGGCGGCTGCGCGTCCTCAAGACCTACAAGCTGTACGTCGGCGGGAAGTTCCCGCGTTCCGAGAGCGGCCGGGTGTACGAGGTGACCACAGCACCATCAGCCGCTGACGCGGCGGGCAAGGGCACATGGCTGGCCAACGCGCCGCGTGCGAGCCGCAAGGACGCCCGTGACGCGGTCGTCGCCGCCCGCAAGGCGTTCGGCGGCTGGTCCGGCGCGACCGCGTACAACCGCGGCCAGATCCTCTACCGCGTCGCGGAGATGCTGGAGGGCCGCACGCACCAGTTCGTCCACGAGGTCGCCGACGCCGAGGGACTGTCGAAGGCGAAGGCCGCCGAGCAGGTCGAGGCCGCGATCGACCGCTGGGTCTGGTACGCGGGCTGGACCGACAAGATCGCCCAGGTGGTCGGTGGCGGCAACCCGGTGGCCGGTCCGTTCTTCAACCTCTCCACCCCCGAGCCGACGGGCGTGGTCGCGGTCCTCGCCCCCCAGGAGTCGTCCTTCCTGGGCCTGGTCTCGGTGATCGCCCCGGTGATCGCGACCGGCAACACGGCGGTCGTGATCGCGAGCGAGCGGTCCCCGCTCCCGGCGCTTTCGCTGGGCGAGGTGCTGGCGACCTCCGACCTGCCGGGCGGCGTGGTCAACATCCTGACCGGCGGGACGGCGGAGATCGCGGCTCCGCTGGCCGCGCACCAGGACGTCAACGCGATCGACCTGGCGGGCGCCGACGAGGCGCTCGCGAAGGAACTGGAGATCGCGGCCGCGGACAACCTCAAGCGGGTCGTCCGTCCACAGGCTGTGGATCATCTCGCCACGCCGGGCATCGAGCGCCTCACGGCCTTCCTGGAGACGAAGACGGTCTGGCACCCGACGGGCGCACTGGGCGCGTCCGGCTCGTCGTACTGACGCCCCCGGGACTGTCCACGGCCGGCTCTCAGGGCTTCCGACGACCGGGGAGCCGCGTCCCCTCCGTCCGGAGGCGGCGCGGCTCCCTCTCGCCGCCGGCACCCGGAGGGCCGGCCGTACGGCTCAGGCGCCCAGCAGTTCCGTCGCCTCACCCACCACCGGGACGCTGCCCAGCGACGGGGCCTGCGCGACCGGTCGCGTCAGCATGGTCGTCGCCAGCGGCGGGAAGTCGGCCACCTGCGTGCCGAGTCCGTTGTCCAGCGGGTCGACGCCCGTACCGGCCAGCGGGTTGGGCTTCAGGCCCGCGACCGGGCCGGTCACGTACCCCACGATCCCGGTCGTCGCCTGGAGACCGGCCTGCGGGTCGATCTTCCCCAGCGAGGTCGGCCGCTTGCTGATCGGCTCCAGTACGGGATCGGTGTCCGCCGCCGCCGACGCGGCGGCCGCGCCCACCGCGATCCCCGCGCCCGTGAGGGCCAGCAACGCGCGCCGGACGGTCGGGGCCCCGCGCCGGACGATCGGGGTCTTGGGGGCCGAATGTCGTGCCATGACTGCTGCCGCCTTCTGCTGCGCAAGGTAATGAGGTCGACACACAGGGTAGTTGACGTGTGACACACACTCCAAAGACGACCCGCGGGCTCGGCCGGGGGCGGATGATGCCGCACACTGGTGTCTCGTGAGTTCCCCACCCCTGAATTCCGCGACAACCGCGCGCGTCGTACTGCTGTGCGGCCCCTCCGGCTCCGGCAAGTCCCTCCTCGCGGCCCGCTCCGGCCTTCCGGTGCTGCGGCTCGACGACTTCTACAAGGAGGGCGACGACCCGACGCTGCCGCAGGTGGCGGGGAGCCCGGACATCGACTGGGACCATCCGCTGTCCTGGGACGCGGACGCGGCCGTCGCCGCGATAGCGCGGCTGTGCGGAACGGGGCGTACGGACGTTCCCGTGTACGACATCTCCCTGAGCGCGCGGACCGGTTCGGAGACCGTCGACTTCGGGGGCGCGCCGGTCTTCATCGCCGAGGGCATCTTCGCCGCGGAGATCGTGCAGCGGTGCCGGGAGGCGGGGATGCTGGCCGACGCGCTGTGTCTCAGCCGGGGAGCCCTGACCACGTTCCGGCGGCGGTTCCTGCGGGATCTGCGCGAGGGCCGCAAATCCGTGCCGTTCCTCCTCCGGCGGGGGTGGCGGCTGATGCGGGACGAGCGGTCGATCGTGTCCCGGCAGACCTCGCTCGGAGCGTACGCGTGCGGGCGGGAGGAGGCTCTGGAACGGCTGGCCGTCGCCGCGGAGCGCTCCGCGCGGGAGGTCGTGGACGTCGTGGACGAGGTGCGGGTGCGTGGGGGCCGGTCGCGCAGTTCCCCGCGCCCCTAGGGGCGCGCGACCCGTACACGGGTGCGCGCAGAGAGCGGGAAGCAGGAAGAGGAAGCAGGAAGAGCGGGATCGGACGGCCCCCCGGCCCTCCGGTCCCGCTCTCCCTCTTGGTCCCCCGTGGTCCCCCGTGACCCCGTGGTTCCCCCCGGGTGTTACTCCCCCGGGCCGTCCGCCGCCTCCCCCGAAGTGACGGACTTCCCCGTGCGGTCCGCCGCCTCCCCCCGGGACGACGAACCTTTTCCTGCCGTTCGTCGCCTCCCCCGAAGTGACGAACTTCTTTCCCGATGTCCGCCGTCTCCCCCGAGGTGACGGACATCCCCCCACAGCCTTCAGGCGACGAGCTCCCCGAAGGACTCCTCCTCGTCACGGCCGAAGCTGAGGACGTCGTCCTCGCGCAGCCGGCGGAGCGACCGCCAGATGCTCGACTTGACCGTGCCGACACTGATGTCGAGGATCTCCGCGATCTCCGGGTCCGTGCGGCCCTCGTAGTACCGGAGGACCAGCATCGTGCGCTGGAGTTCGGGGAGCCGGGCGAGCGCCTGCCACAGGACCGCGCGCAGTTCGGTGCCGCGCATCGCGTCCGTGTCGCCGGCTGTCTCCGGCAGCTCCTCGGTCGGGTATTCGTTCAGCTTGCGGCGGCGCCACGCGCTGATGTGCAGATTGGTCATGGTGCGGCGGAGGTAGCCCCCGACCGCGGCCTTGTCACTGATGCGGTCCCATGCCCGGTACGTCGAGAACAGGGCGCTCTGCAGCAGGTCCTCGGCCTCGAAGCGGTCACCGGTCAGGTGGTAGGCGGTCGCGTACAGGGAGGCGCGGCGCTCCTGGACGTAGGCGGTGAACGCCGCTTCGGCGTCCACCGTCCCCGCCCCCGGGCGACGCTCCCCCGTGGCCTCCCCGTACGCCGTCCCGGTCCCCCCGTGGACGGCCCCCGTGCCGCTTCCCCCCGTACGTGCGTCAACCACCGTCATGTACGACCCGGTGTGCTGACGCCCGGTGCCGCGAGCGCACCCCCGCCCGCTCACGGCACCGGACTTCTCGGTGCTCCTCGTGACGTCGTGGAGCCGCGTGACAACTGCGCCAGTGCTGGTGCTGTGCAGCGTGTTCATCTCGCGCCCCCCGTCGTTGAGTTCCGGTTCTCCGGTACTTCGGATACTTCGCTGTGGTGCTTCCCTGCCTGTGACCAGAAGCTTGCCGGGGGCACTTCATGACGGTGTCCCCCGACTGTCACAGGCCTGTCACAGGGGCCGGAACGGGCACTTCAGGGGCTGGTCACGCGGCAACTCCGCACGGTCACGGGCCCGGTACGCACGGTGCTCGCCCGGCGCTCATCCGGTGTCCGTCCGCACTCGTCCGGTGCGTGTCCGGCGTGTTCCCGGCGCACTCCCGGCACGCACTTGTAGGGGGGACGTGTGAGGGAGCGGCCCAACAGTCGATACCCGCCCATGTCATGGGACAGAATGACGTCCGTGCCTTCCCTGTTGCTGATCGAGGACGACGACGCCATCCGGACGGCCCTGGAGCTCTCACTGACGCGCCAGGGCCACCGGGTGGCCACCGCTGCCACCGGCGAGGACGGTCTGAAGCTGTTGCGCGAGCAGCGGCCGGATCTGATCGTCCTCGACGTGATGCTGCCAGGCATCGACGGATTCGAGGTGTGCCGGCGCATCCGGCGGACCGACCAGCTGCCGATCATCCTGCTGACCGCGCGCAGCGACGACATCGACGTGGTGGTCGGGCTGGAGTCCGGGGCCGACGACTACGTGGTGAAACCCGTGCAGGGGCGGGTGCTCGACGCCCGCATCCGGGCCGTGCTGCGGCGCGGCGAGCGCGAGGCGAACGACTCGGCGACGTTCGGCTCGCTGGTGATCGACCGTGCGGCGATGACCGTGACGAAGAACGGCGAGGACCTGCAGCTGACGCCCACCGAGCTGCGGCTGCTGCTCGAACTGAGCAGGCGGCCCGGGCAGGCGCTGTCCAGACAGCAGTTGCTGCGGCTGGTGTGGGAGCACGACTACCTCGGCGACTCGCGGCTCGTCGACGCGTGCGTGCAGCGGCTGCGCGCGAAGGTGGAGGACGTGCCGTCCTCGCCGACACTGATCCGTACCGTGCGCGGAGTCGGCTACCGGCTGGACAACCCTCAGTGACCAAACCGCAGGACAAGCTCCGCGGCTGGGCCGCGGCCCGCAGGACGGTCATGGCGGGGCTGCGCTTCACGAGTCTGCGGCTGCGGCTGGTCGTGGTGTTCGGGCTGGTCGCGCTCACCGCCGCCGTGTCGGCGTCCGGGATCGCGTACTGGCTCAACCGCGAGGCCGTGCTGACCCGTACGCAGGACGCGGTGCTGGGCGACTTCCAGCAGGCGATGCAGACCCGCGCCAGCACCCTGCGGCGCCACCCCACCCAGGGGGAACTGCAGCGCGCCGCGGGGCAGATGGCGAACAGCAGCCAGCGCTTCAGCGTGCTGCTGATCGCCGAGGACGAGAACGGCAGGACCGTCCGCGGCAACTCCGACCTGGACACCTTCACTCTGGCGGACGTACCGCGGTCCCTCCAGAAGGCCGTGAACAAGGAACAGAAGATCTCCTCGAACAACAAGTACGCGTACCACCTGTACTGGCAGCGGACCGTGCAGGACGACACGCCGTACCTGGTGGGCGGCGCGAAGGTGATCGGCGGCGGGCCGACCGGGTACATGCTCAAGTCGCTGGAGCCGGAGGCCAAGGACCTCAACTCGCTCGCCTGGTCGCTGGGGATCGCGACCGGGCTCGCGCTGATCGGCTCGGCGCTGCTGGCGCAGGCGGCCGCGACGACCGTGCTGAAGCCGGTGCACCGGCTGGGCATCGCCGCCCGGCGGCTCGGCGAGGGCAAGCTGGACACCCGGCTGCGGGTGTCGGGCACGGACGAACTCGCCGACCTGTCACGGACGTTCAACCGCACGGCGGAGGCGCTGGAGAAACGGGTCGCGGACATGAGCGCGCGCGACGAGGCGTCCCGGCGCTTCGTGGCGGACATGTCGCACGAGCTGCGGACGCCGCTGACCGCCATCACGGCGGTGACCGAGGTGCTGGAGGAGGAGCTCGACGCCGAGACCGGCAGCGTGGACCCGATGATCGAGCCCGCGGTGCGGCTCGTCGTCAGCGAGACCCGGCGGCTGAACACCCTCGTGGAGAACCTGATGGAGGTCACCCGCTTCGACGCGGGCACCGCCCGGCTGGTCTCCGACACCGTCGACATCGCCGACCAGATCACGGCGTGCATCGACGCGCGCGCCTGGCTGGACGCGGTGGAGCTGAACGCCCGGCGCGGCATCATGGCGCACGTCGACCCGCGCCGCCTGGACGTCATCCTGGCGAACCTGATCGGCAACGCCCTCAAGCACGGCGGCTCCCCGGTGTGCGTGCGGGTGCGGGAGGAGGGCGCCGACCTGGTGATCGAGGTCCAGGACCACGGCCCCGGCATCCCCGAGGACGTCCTGCCGCACGTCTTCGACCGCTTCTACAAGGCGAGCGCCTCCCGGCCGCGTTCGGAGGGCAGCGGGCTCGGTCTGTCCATCGCCCTGGAGAACGCCCACATCCACGGCGGCGAGATCACCGCCTGGAACTCGCCGAAGGGCGGCGCGGTCTTCGCCCTGCGGCTGCCGCGCGACGCCGGTGAGCCGCAGGAGGCGGGGAACGCCGGTTCGGGGGACACGGGCCGGGCGGACCGGTCCGGCGGCGACAACGACAGCAGCAACATCGGCGCCGACACCGACACCGGCACCGGCACCGGCACCGGCCGCACCGAGGGGGGCGCGTGATGTCCGCGCGGGACATACGGGGTGCGCGGGACGCTCAGGATGCCCGGGATGCCCGGCGCGTCCGGGACACCTGGGGCATACGCGGGGCGCGTGCGGCCCGGCTGGCGCTCGCCGTGCCGCTGCTC
>NZ_JABTYA010000192.1:0-425 GCF_013302945.1 Streptomyces sp. 8P21H-1
CGCCTCGGCCGCGGCGCGGTGGGCGTCGGGGGTGGCGCGGGCGCCGGTCGCCATCGCCACGAGGACGAGGGCGCCGTCGCCCGTGCCGAAGCGGGCGGTGAGCAGGGAGTCCCTGCGGGGCTCGCCCCGGTAGCGCGCCGAGTCCCCGCGCACCGACACGGCGCGCAGGGTGCACGTCCCGTACGACGCCCCGTCCAGCACGGTGTCGGCCACGAGGTCGTCGAGGGCGTCCGGGTCCGCGAGGGGCAGGGCGGTGGGTTCGGAGGCGTAGGTGGGCGGACCGGAACCGACGTGGCCGAGGGGACCGGGAGTGTCGGGGACCTGGAGAGGCTGGTCGGACGGGGCGCCCGTGGGGGCGTCGCCGGTGCCGGTGCCGGTGTCCGTGACCGCCGTCCGCCCGGCGGCGGGGGCGTCCCCGTGCGCCG
>NZ_JABTYA010000193.1:0-481 GCF_013302945.1 Streptomyces sp. 8P21H-1
AGGGGCCCCCAGCCGCCCGCGCCGCCCGCATCGCCCGCATCGCCTGTACGCCCCCGCCCCACCGACCTCTTCGCCGAGCGGCTCGTCGAGGTGCTGAGCGGCCGGCGCCCGGTCCACTGCATGCTCCGGCACACCGCGGGCCGCGCCTACGACGAACTGGCCCGCCTCGCCGAACGCGGCCCGCTCCGCACCCGCGGCGAACGCCCCGTCGTCCGGGACATCGGCTACTACGTACCGCGTTCGGGAGCCGTGGAGGCCTTCGCCCGCATCGGAGCCGGCGACCGGCTCCGCGCCATGGCCTTCCGCCTGGAACAGGGCCCGGACCTGCGCTGGCGCTGCACAGCGGTGGAACTGGGCGGCCCCCGCACCCCGCACACCTCCGAGGACTGACCCGCCACCTCCGCCCCGAAGGGGGCGCGGGGAACGGCGCGACCAGCCCCCACAGCCCCGCAGCCGCCCCACAATCCCCGCCGCCCCGCCG
>NZ_JABTYA010000194.1:0-2696 GCF_013302945.1 Streptomyces sp. 8P21H-1
GTGCCCGTCAGGGCCGTGCCCGTCGCGCCGCACCGGTCGTCCGTGCAGGGGGAGCCGTCCGGCGTGCCGGTCGTGCCGGGGGAGCCGGCCCACCCACCGGTCCGCGGGTGCCGGGTCGTACCCGTGATCCGGGCGGGCCCGGCCCCATGATGGCGGAACGCACCGGAAGCCGGCCCGGCCCGCGACCGGACGCATGTGCGATCATCTCCCGCCCGCGACGGCTGATTTCCCCACGACCGGCAAGACGGTGGGGGAGCCGGTCGGCAGTGCGCGGCCGGGCGGCCGGACGAACGACACGAGGAGACATACGCGATGGGTACCGCCGTGCACGTCCCGCAGACACGGGACATGATCGGGGAGGAACTCTCCGGTGACGAGGCGCTCACCGCGCTGCGGCACTACGGCGGCCGTCGTCTGCTGGTGGACGCGTTCACCCGCTTCCGCTACGCCGACGGTTTCACCAACGCCCGCTCCCTGGCCTTCCAGGTGGTCGTGGGCATGGTCCCCTTCACCATCGCGCTGGTGGGGGTGGCCACGACCGTCCACACGGAGAGCCTCGGACGGATCATCGAGCTCACCCTCGCCCGGATCGTGCCCGGCGCCAGCGCCGATCTGGTCGAGGACGCCCTGGGCAAGACCGCGCGCAGTGCCGGCTCCGGCGTCTGGGGCGCCCTGGCGATGTGGTTCGGCCTGGGCTTCGCCGTGCTCAACCTGGCCTCGGCGATGAGCCAGATCGAGCGGGGCGCCAACCGTATCTACGGCATCGAGCGCGACCGCCCGTTCCTGAGCAAGTACGCCCGCTCCCTGTTCCTCGCCCTCGCCGCGGGCATGCCCATGGTGCTGGGGTTCCTCGTCCTCGTCGCCGGTGACGCGGTGGGGGACTCGGTGGTCCAGGCCCTCGGCTGGTCCCGGGGCGGCCTGGACCGGTGGCGGCCGCTGCAGGTGCCGCTGGGTGTGGCACTGGCGTGGGTCGCCTCCGCGGTGATCTTCCGCTGGGCCCCGCGCAGGGTCCAGCCGGGCTACACCTGGCTCGCCTTCGGTTCGGCCGTCCATCTGGTGCTCTGGGTCGCGGCCACCTGGCTGCTGGCGCTCTACGTCGCCGAGAGCGGGTCGTTCGGCGCCGTCTACGGCCCGCTGACTGCGTTCGTCGCGCTGCTCCTGTGGGCCAACCTCACCGGTGTCGCGCTCTTCCTCGGTGTGGCGTTCGCCGCCCAGCTGGAGGCCGCCCGGGCCGGCATCACCGAGGCGGTCCAGCCGGATCCCGGCTCCGGCCCCTGAACCCACGGGGACCTCCCGTCTCCGGCCCCCGAGCCCACGAGGGGGACCGGCCCGGGGACGGACGCGCCCCGGACCGCCCCGCCGGACCCTCAAGTCGTCACCGCCGGCCCGCCGGTGCCTCGGTGCGGTGGTCGTAGTACGCCCACAGCGTGACCGCCGCGACAGCGGTGCCCGCGACCGCCACCGCCCGCAGCGCGCCCGACGTGGCCAGGGCGACCAGGACGGTCGCGCCGCCACCGGCCAGCATGATCACGCGGCTCACGAGACGCTGTCCGGGCGCCTGCGGCTCCTCGCGGTCCTTGAGGTCGTGCAGGGCGTCGTGGGCAGGACGCCTCGACCCGCGCCGGGTACGGGCCCGGTACGCCAGCCCGTAGCTGATCAGCGCGTACAGGGCGAGGGCTCCCAGGGCCCAGAACCAGCCGTCGGCGTCCCCGCCGCTCCCACGTGCCAGATACATGACATCTCCTCCCGCCGTGGTTCCCGGTTGCCCCCCGATCCGCGAAGCACGCGGGCGGGCCGCGGCACGACGGGGCACCACACCCGCCCCTGACGGAGCGTCATGCGCGGGAAGGACCGGGCCGGCGGAAAAGAACACGCAGAACCCTAGGGACCGACTGGACGGTATGTCATTCTACGGGGCAGGACGAGACAGGTGCGGATCAGCGCGGGATCCACGGCCGGCGGACGGCCGCACGGGGGCCGCGGTGCGCGCACCGCCACGGAGCCGACGCCCCGGGAGAACGCGATGCATCAGGCAGTACGGTCCCGATCCGGGCTCGGCCACGGGCCGTCGTCCCGCGCGCTGTCGCGTGCCCCGAAGGCCCGTTCGCTGATCGACGCCGACGCCCTGCGCGTCCTGCACCGGTCGGCCCGGGTGCTGCTGAACAACCTCCCCGAGCTGACCGACCGGCTCGTGGCAGCGCTGCGGGAACGCGAACCCGCCTACCGGAGCACCCTGGAGAACGACCCGGTGGGCACGTGGCAGGAGGCGCACCGGTCGCTGCGGCACAGTGTCGGTTCCCTGCTCGACCCGCGCGGCGCCCGGGAGGCGGCGCTGCGCTGCTCGTGGCGGATCGGTGCCGCGCGCGCCGAGGAGGGGCTGCCGCTGGACGCGCTCCTGCACGCCTTCCGGCTCGGCGGCTCCCTGATCTGGCAGGCGCTGGTCGAGGAGACCTCCCGGACCGCCCCCGAGGACGTCCGCCTGCTCGTCCATGTGGCGGCCGACGTGTGGAACTTCGTCGACGAGCACTGCACCCTGGTGGCGGACGTCTACCGCAAGGTCGAACGGCAGCACGCGTGGCGGCAGGAGCACCGGGTGCGTCTGCTGACCGCGGCCCTGCTCGACGGGACGAGCCGGATCGCCGACGTCGCCGAGACGGCCGAGGCCCTCGGCCTGCCGGAACAGGGCCGGTACGCGG
>NZ_JABTYA010000195.1:0-1738 GCF_013302945.1 Streptomyces sp. 8P21H-1
CTCGTCGGCGTCCCCGCGCTCCCCGGGCCGCAGGCCCGTCTGCGCGGGCTTGAGCACGGCCACCGACCGCCCCGCCGCGACCGCCGCCGCGGCCACGGCGGCGGTCGTGAGGGTCTTGCCGACCTCCGTGCCCGTCCCCGTGATCACCAGTACCGGCATGTCATCCCTCCCGCGCCGCCGCGCACACGGCCGCCGTGATCCGCGCCAGGTCGTCGTCCCCGGTGACGTACGGCGGCATCGTGTACACGAGGTCCCGGAACGGCCGCAGCCACACGCCCTCGCGCACCGCCGCCCGGGTCGCCGCCGCCATGTCGACACCGTGGTCCAGCTGCACCACCCCGATGGCACCGAGGACGCGCACGTCCCGGACCCCCGGCAGCCCGGCCGCCGGTGCCAGGCCCTCCCGCAGGCCCGTCTCGATGCGTCCGACCTCCGCCCGCCAGTCCTGGCCGAGGAGCAGGTCGATCGAGGCGCAGGCCACGGCGGCGGCGAGCGGGTTGCCCATGAAGGTCGGGCCGTGGGCGAGGACCGGCACCTCGCCCCGCGAGATGCCGTCCGCGACCCGCGCGGTGCACAGGGTCGCCGCCATCGTCAGATACCCGCCGGTCAGCGCCTTGCCCACGCACATCACATCCGGCGTCACCCCCGCGTGCTCCGCCGCGAACAGCGTTCCGGTCCGTCCGAAGCCCGTCGCGATCTCGTCGAACACGAGCAGCACGTCGTGGGCGTCGCACGCCTCCCGCAGCACCCGCAGGTACGCGGGGGAGTGGAACCGCATCCCGCCCGCACCCTGCACCACCGGCTCCACGATCACCGCGGCCAGCTCGTCCGCGTGCCGCCCGACCAGCGAGCGCAGCCGCTCGGCGTACGCCTCCTCGTACGCGGCCGGGGGCGGGCCGGCGAACACCTGGCGCTGGAGCACGCCCTGCCACAGTTCGTGCATCCCGCCCTCGGGGTCGCACACCGACATCGGCTGCCAGGTGTCGCCGTGGTAGCCGCCGCGCCAGGTCAGCAGGCGCCGCTTGCCCGGACGGCCGAGCGAACGCCAGTGCTGGAGACACATCTTGACGGCGACCTCGACGGACACGGAGCCGGAGTCGGCCAGGAAGACATGTTCGAGGCCCTCGGGTGAGATGTCGACGAGGCGCTTCGCCAGCCGTACGGCGGGCTCATGGGTGAGCCCGCCGAACATCACGTGGCTCATCCGTCCGAGCTGGTCGCGGACCGCCTCGTCGAGGACCGGGTGGCGGTAGCCGTGGATCGCCGACCACCAGGACGACATGCCGTCGATCAGCTCGTCGCCCCCGCCGGCCGGCCGCAGCCGCACCCCGCTCGCCGACTCCACGACGAGCGGTTCCTGCCGGCCGGGCATCGGGCCGTACGGATGCCAGACGTGCCGCCGGTCGAGTTCGAGCAGCTCGCGCACGGAGGCGCCGGCCGCGGAGGCCGTGGAGGCCGCCGAGGGACCGGAAAATCCCGAAGAAGCCGAAGGAGCCGAAGGAGCCGAAGGAGCCGAAGGAGCCGAAAGGGCTGAAAGGGCTGAAGGGGCTGAAGGGGCTGAAGGGGCTGAAGGGGCAGGGGAGCCCGAAGGAGTGGGCGGGAGCGGGTCAGGCATTGGGTGCGAGGTCCGTCCCGGCGCCCCGGCGGCGTACCGCGACCAGGTCCGTACGCGCCGCGGCGGCCCGCGCCGCGCCGGGCACGGGCTCTCCGGGGTCCTGCTCCTCGGCGGCCCGTTCCC
>NZ_JABTYA010000196.1:0-4308 GCF_013302945.1 Streptomyces sp. 8P21H-1
CGCCAGCCGGGGCAGGCTCCAGCGGGACAGGTACGTCACGACCGGCGGCAGCGTGGCACGGCCCAGCTGGGCGGCGAGGAGCCAGCCCGGTACGTACACCGAGGCGCGCCGCCGTTCGACGGCCCGCGCCAGCCGGGCGGCCACCTTCTCCACGGGGTGGACGCGGCGGGCGGGCGGCGGCATGTGGTTCCGCAGCTCCCTCAGCACGGCGTG
This sequence comes from Streptomyces sp. 8P21H-1, assembly GCF_013302945.1. NCBI lineage: Bacteria > Bacillati > Actinomycetota > Actinomycetes > Kitasatosporales > Streptomycetaceae > Streptomyces > Streptomyces sp. 8P21H-1. The sequence continues at coordinate 214 of NZ_JABTYA010000196.1, forward strand.
CCGGTCGGCGTCGCGGATCATGTCGGTGTCGACCCAGTTGAGGTAGGCGATGCCCACCGCGATCCGCTGGTGGGCCACCTCGGCGCGGAGCGAGTGGGCGAAGGCCTCCACGCCCGCCTTGGACGCGCAGTAGGCGCTCATCATCGGTGCCGCGCCGATCGACGCCAGGGAGGCGATCTGCAGGTAGTAGCCCGCCGTGTCGGTCAGGTCGGGCAGGAAGGTGCGCGCGGTGACGGCGCTCCCGGTCAGGTTGACGTCGATCACCCGGCGCCAGGACGCGGCGTCCGTGTCGGCGAAGGGGCCGCCCTCGGCGATGCCCGCGTTGGCGACCACCACGGACGGCTTTCCGAGGCGCTCGCGCACCTCACGGGCGACGCCCGCCATGCCCGCGTCGTCGGTGACGTCGACCTCCCAGGCGGCCGCCCGGGCGGGCAGTTCGGCGGCCAGGGCCTCCAGAGCCGGTTTCTCGTGGCCCAGGAGCGCCAGCCGGGCACCGCGGCCGGAGAGATCGCGCGCCAGGGCGGCGCCCACTCCCCGGGCGGCCCCCGTCACCACCACCGTGCGGCCTCGCAGCGGATCGTGTCCCACGGGTCTTCCTTCCTGCCTGGGGCCTGCCTGGCCCGCCTGGCTCCGGCCGCGCACGGTCCGGTGCCCGAACCACGCTCGGCCGACGTGCGACGTGCGACGTGCGACGTGCGACGTGCGATGTTCAGCGTTCGGTGTTCAGCGTTCGGTGTTCGGTGTTCGGTGTTCGGTGTTCGGCGGAACTTTCGAGTCGGTGTGCGGTTCTTCCCCGGGACGGCCGGACCCGGATGCGGAAGGAGACGGCCCGTTTTCATCGGACCACGGATCGGCCCGGGGCGACACCGCGGTGATCCGCTCCCGCTCCGGCTGCCCCGCCCGGCCCGCCGGACGCACGGAACACACCAGGCCCGGAGAAACACCCCGGCCTCGTCGGAACGATTGACGCGCACCGTGCGGGACCCTACTTTCTGACCGACCTTCCGAACCCAGTTCGAAATATCGGCCACTTCGTCCGTCCGCTGTCTGCTCGACGTCTGCACGCCATCCGCCCGGCACCCCGTCTGGAGACCGAGATGAGCGCAAGACCCCAGCCGTCCCGACGCCTCTTCCTCGGCATGGCCGCCGCCACTCCCCTGGCCATGACCGGCTCACCGGGTCTCGGCGCGGGCACCGCCCACGCCGCGGACCCGGCCTACGCGATGTGCTACTTCACCGAGTCGACCAGCCTCGGCGCCGGCACCGACTACGGGCTCCACCTCGCCGTCAGCACCGACGCCCTCAACTGGACGCCCCTCAACCAGAACAACCCCCTGGTCACCCCCACGGCGGGCGCCCTCGGCCTGCGCGACCCGTTCCTCCTGCGCAGGCAGAACGGCTCCTTCGTCGTCATCGCCACGGACCTCAAGGGCACCGACTGGAGCTACAACAGCCAGTACATCCACGTCTGGGACTCCGCCGACCTGCGCACCTTCACCGGGTACCGCCGCCTCAAGCTGCACGACATGACCACCCACAGCTGGGCACCCGAGGCGTTCTGGGACGCGGGCCGGGGGCAGTACGCCGTCATCTACTCCTCGGTCAACTCCAGCGGCCACAACGTGATCATGGTGAACTACACCAGCGACTTCGTCACCGCGTCGGCCCCGCAGGTCTTCTTCGACCCCGGCTACGACGTGATCGACGGCAACATGGCCGTCGGCGTCAACGGCGTCAACTACCTGTTCTTCAAGAAGAACCAGACCATCGCGGCCGCCCGGTCGGCCTCCCTCACCCCGGGCAGCTTCACCGAGTTCGGCACCGGTGTCTCGCACGGCGGCACCGAGGCCCCGACCGTGTTCAAGTCGCTCACCTCGAACACCTGGTACCTCTGGGCCGACACCTACACACCGAACGGCGTCTTCTACGCCTGGCGGTCCACCGACCTGGCCTCGGGCACCTGGACCGCGCTGGACCAGAGGACCTACACCCAGCCGGTCAACTCCAAGCACTGCGGCACAGCCACGATCACCGCGGCCGAGTACACCGACCTGCTCGCCCGGTGGGGCACCCCGGCCTGGAACCGGCTCAAGTCGTACAACCACCCGGACCGCTACGTCCGGCACGCCGGCTACGTCGCCCGCGTCGACGTCTACCCCTTCGACCTCTACAGCGACGCCCAGTGGAAACTCGTCCCGGGCCTGGCCGACGGTTCCGGGGTCTCCTTCCAGTCGGTCAACCACCCGACCCGCTATCTGCGGCACTACGACTACGCGCTCCGGCTCGACGTCAACGACGGCACGGCGGCGTTCGCCGGCGACGCGACCTTCCACCGCACGGCGGGCCTCGCCGACTCCTCGTGGGCGTCGTTCCGGTCGCACAACAACCCGACCCGCTACATCCGCCACTCCAACTACGTACTGCGCGTCGATCCGGTCTCCACGGCCACGGAACGGCAGGACGCGACGTTCCGCGTCGGTCACTGAACCGGCGGGTCCCGTCCGGACCACCGGACCGCCGGACCGCCGGACCGCCGGCCGTCCGGCTGTCAGGGCGGGGCCCGCCGGTGATCGCCTATCTTGACGCGTATGCAGTCATACACGATCGGCCAGGCGGCGCGCCTGCTCGGAGTGAGCCCGGACACCGCACGCCGGTGGGCCGACGCGGGCCGGATGGTCACGCACCGGGACGAGGGCGGACGGCGCCTCATCGACGGGAAGGACCTGGCCGCCTTCTCCGTCGAACTGGCCAAGGTCGCCGGCGGGGAGGAGGACCCGTCGTACACCTCCGTCCGCAACGCCTTCCCCGGCATCGTCACGGCCGTGAAGCTCGGTGACGTCGCCGCCCAGGTGGAGATCCAGGCCGGCCCGCACCGGCTGGTGTCCCTGCTGACACGGGAGGCCGTGGAGGAGCTGGGACTGGAGGTGGGGGTGGAGGCCGTCGCCCGGGTGAAGTCGACGAACGTGCACATCGACCGGGGCTGAGGCCGGAAGGGCCGGGCGTCACCGGCGGCGCCCGGGCCGCCGGGCGAGCAGCGCACCGGCAACGCCCGCGCACGCCTGCGCACCCGCACAAACGCAGATGCGAGGCATCAGAAAGCCAGGCGCGGATCGTGCGGAGCACCAGAGGGCTTTCCCCTCGCATCTGCGGCAGTATGATCGGCGTGTGCACACCTGGGGAAGTGAATCCGTGACGACCCGTACCGCCCGCAGCACACGCACGCGCCGCCGGGCCCCGTGGGCGGCGGGCACGGGGGCCGCCCTGCTGATGCTGGGCGCCTGCTCCTCCAGCGGTTCCGACAGTTCCGACGGCTCCTCGCCGGACGGCGTGTCCGGCACGGTGACCGTGTTCGCCGCCGCCTCCCTCAAGGAGAGCTTCACGGCGCTCGGCGAGGACTTCGAGAAGCGGCACCCGGGCACGGAGGTCACCTTCAGCTTCGGCGGCAGCGACTCGCTGGCCGCGAGCATCACCGGGGGCGCCCCGGCGGACGTGTTCGCCTCCGCCAGCCCCGGCACCATGAAGATCGTGACGGACGCCGCGGACGCGGCGGGGACTCCCGCCGCCTTCGTCCGCAACGAACTGGAGATCGCCACCCTGCCGGGCAACCCCGAGGGCATCTCCTCCCTCCGGGACCTCACCGCGCCGGGCCTGAAGGTCGTGCTGTGCGACGAGGAGGTGCCGTGCGGCGCCGCCGCCCGGAAGGCCCTCGGCGCCGCCCGGGTGAAACTCACCCCCGTCTCGTACGAGCAGGACGTGAAGGCGGCTCTGACGAAGGTCCGGCTGAAGGAGGCCGACGCCGCGGTCGTCTACCGGACCGATGTCCGCTCGGCGGGTGACAAGGTGGAGGGTGTGGAGTTCCCCGAGTCCGCCGACGCCGTCAACGACTACCCGATCGTCCGGCTCAAGGACGCGCCGAACGCCGAGGCCGCCGACGCGTTCATCGCGCTGGTGCGGTCCGCCGCGGGCCAGGAGGTCCTGACCCGGGCGGGATTCCTCAAGCCATGACCTCCCCCGGCGAGGAGCCCGGCGCCGCAACCGGCACCCTCCGGGCAGGGCCGCGGCGCCGGCGGAACCGGACGGGCAGCGGCGGCGGCA
>NZ_JABTYA010000197.1:0-1342 GCF_013302945.1 Streptomyces sp. 8P21H-1
GGTCAGGTCAGCCCCCCGGCCGGGTCAGGCGGGTCCGGACCCTCCGGCCGGGCCGGGGGCAGGCTGCCCCGGCCGGTCAGGCCGCCACGCTGTAGCGGCGCAGCGCCGGCATCGTCACGGCCAGCACCAGCATGGAGACGACGACGAGCAGCCCACCTCCCACGACCGCCGTGCGGGCGCCCAGCGCCGACCCGGCCGTGCCGTGCAGCACGTCGGCCAGCCGCGGACCGCCCGCGACGACCACCGTGAAGACGCCCTGCATCCGGCCCCGGAGCTCATCGGTGACGGCGGAGAGCAGGATGGCGCCGCGGAAGACCATGGACACCATGTCGGCGACACCGGCTGCGGCGAGGAACGCCACGGCCACCCACAGGTTGGCGCTCAGCCCGAAGCCGGTGACGGCCACGCCCCAGGCGATCACGGCGACGATGACCATCAGACCGTGCCGGCGCACCCGGGAGAAGGTGCCCGACATGAGTCCGCCGAGCACCGCGCCGACGGGGATCGCCGCGAACAGCAGTCCGAGCGCCAGACCTTCGCCGTACGGCGCGTACGTCTGGGAGGCGAGCTGGGGGAAGAGCGCGCGGGGCATGCCGAGGACCATGGCGATGATGTCGGCGAGGAAGGACAGCAGCAGCACCTGGTGCAGCGAGATGTAGCGGAAGCCCTCCGCTATCCCCCGCAGCCCCGCCCGGCCGGCCGCCCTCGCGGCGGCGGTCAGGGGCGGCAGCGCGGGGAGCCGGTGGACGGCCCACACCGTGGCGCACAGGGCCACGGCGTCGATCAGGTAGAGCTCGGCGAGGCCCACCACCGGGATGAGCGCGCCGGCGAGCAGCGGGCCGGCGACCAGACCGGTCTGCATGACGGTCGAGCCGAGGGCGTTCGCCGCGGCCAGTTCCTCCTCGGGCACCAGCCGGGCGATGGAGGCCTGGCGGGCCGGTGAGTTCAGCCCGAAGAAGGCCTGCTGGACGGCGAGCAGCACCATCAGGACGGCGACCGAGCCGAGTCCGGTGACGGCCTGGACCCAGAAGAGGAGGGAGGTGACGGCTATGCCGGTGTTGGTGACGAGGAGCAGTTTGCGCCGGTCCACGCTGTCGGCGACGGCACCGCCCCAGAGCGCGAACACGACGAGGGGCAGCAGCCCCGCGAAGCTCGCGTAGCCGACCCAGGCCGAGGATCCGGTGATGTCGTAGATCTGCTTGGGTACGGCGACGGCGGTGAGCTGGCTGCCCACGGCGGTGACGATGGTCGAGGACCAGAGGCGGCGGTAGGCGGGCCGGCGCAGCGGGCGCGTGTCCATGGCCCAGCGGCGCCACCCGGCCCGCCCGCCGCGGTCCGGGGC
>NZ_JABTYA010000198.1:0-432 GCF_013302945.1 Streptomyces sp. 8P21H-1
GTTGCCGTCCACCCGGATGATGCCGGCCTTCGTCTGGAAGTCGGCGAAGTTCCAGATCTGCTCACCGGTGACGGCGGGAATGCGGTCGAAGACGCGGTGGTACATCTCGAGGAAGTCGATCTGGTACTCCTCGCTCCACGGTGACGGCACGGCCTGGTGGAGTCCCGCGACGGTGTCGACGCNGCTCCTTCTCGAGCTCGACCTCGGCGCGCGCCAGGTCACCCGTCTGCTGGTACCAGCCGAAGTAGCGGTTGAGGCAGATCACGTCGAAGAGGTCCACGATGAGGTCGTTGTCGAAGCGTGCATCGCCCTGGTTGGCGAACGTGACGGGACGCGTCGGGTCGAGCTCGCGTGTGAGCTCGACGAGCGGTTCGAAGTACTCGCGCGCGCCCTGCTCCGCCGAGGCCGGCTCGTTGGCGATGCACCACATCA
>NZ_JABTYA010000199.1:0-1423 GCF_013302945.1 Streptomyces sp. 8P21H-1
GGCCGCCGTGCCCGCGCCCTCGTACGGACCCTCGTACGGGGCCTTGCGCGGGGCCTCCGGACCCTCGTGCGGGATGCCCGCCAGGCGTTCCCGCAGTGCCCCCGCCCGCCGCCGGGCGTCCCGGACCGTCAGGGGCAGGGGGGACCACCCGTCGAACCGGCCCAGGGCCACCACCGGCGGGTACACCGGGGACACGGCCATCACCTCGGCGGGCGTGCCCACCGTCAGCGGGGCGCCCGGTGCCGGGAGGAGGGCGACGCGGTCGGCGTACTGCACGACGCGTTCCAGGCGGTGCTCGGCCATGAGGACCGTCGTGCCGAGGTCGTGGACGAGGCGCTGGAGGACGGCGAGAACCTCCTCGGCGGCGGCCGGGTCCAGGGCCGAGGTCGGCTCGTCGAGCACCAGGACCCGCGGGTGCGGGGTGAGGACCGAGCCGATCGCGACCCGCTGCCGCTGCCCGCCGGAGAGCGTGGAGATCGGGCGGTCGCGCAGGCCCGCGAGGCCGAGCAGGTCCAGGGTCTCCTCGACGCGGCGGCGCATCACGTCCGGCGCCAGCCCCAGCGACTCCATGCCGTACGCGAGTTCGTCCTCGACCGTGTCCGTGACGAAGTGCGAGAGCGGGTCCTGGCCCACCGTGCCGACCACGTCGGCGAGCTCGCGGGGCTTGTGCGTGCGGGTGTCGCGGCCCGCGACCGTCACGCGCCCGCGCAGCGTGCCGCCCGTGAAATGCGGGACCAGTCCGCCCACCGCGCCGAGGAGCGTCGACTTGCCGACCCCGGAGGGGCCGACGAGGAGCATCAACTCGCCGTCCTGGACCGTGAGTTCGATGTCCTGGACGCTGGGCCGCGTCGCCCCGTCGTACGTCACCGTGACGTCCTCGAAGCGGATCATGAGGGCTCCTTGCCGGTGGCGGTACGGGTTTCTGAGGGGGAGGGGGCGGGGGAGGGGGCTACGAAGGCGGGGAGCAGTCCGAGCAGGACGGCCGCCGCGGGCCACAGCGGAAGCGTCGGCGCCGTCAGCGGGACGACCCCGGGGTGCAGGGCCGCGGCGGTGTACGCGTCGTGCGCCGCATACAGGAGCAGCAGCGCCGCGACGGCCGCCCCGGACACGGCGACGAGCCAGGCGCGGACGCCCCACGCGTCCGGCCGGTACCGGGTACGCAGTGAGCGGCGGCCCCCGAGCCACAGACCGCCGAGGGCGGCGCCGAGCCCGGCGAGCAGGACGGGCAGGCCGTAGCCGCCGCCCTCCGCGGTGAGCAGGCCGTACGTTCCCGCGCAGACCCCGACCAGACCGCCGAGGGTGAGCACGGCGGTGGTGCGGCGCACGCCGGGCGGTACCTCGGCGGAGCGGCCGTACCCCCGGGCGTCCATCGCCGCGGCGAGGGCCACCGAACGCTCCAGCGCGCCCTCCAGGACCGGCAGTC
>NZ_JABTYA010000019.1:0-198 GCF_013302945.1 Streptomyces sp. 8P21H-1
ACGCTCGGGACGGCCGGAGCCGCACCCGCGTCCGGAGGGCCGCACCTGCTCCCGGATACGGGTGCGGGTGCGGGAGGGCCGGAGCCGCACCCGTGTCCGGGCGGGCCGGGGGCCGTGCCCGCGCCGAGAAGGGCCGAATCCGGTTCCGGACCCGGGACGACCGGATCCGTACCCACGCCCACGCTCGGGACGGCCGGA
>NZ_JABTYA010000019.1:346-771 GCF_013302945.1 Streptomyces sp. 8P21H-1
TGCGGGTCCGGGAGGGCCGGAGCCGCACCCATGTCCGGGCGGGCCGGGGGCCGTGCCCGCGCCGAGAAGGGCCGAATCCGGTTCCGGACCCGGGACGACCGGATCCGTACCCACGCCCACGCTCGGGACGGCCGGATCCGCACCCGCGTCCGGAGGGCCACACCTGCGCCCGGATACGGGAGGGCCGGAGCCGCACCCGTGTCCGGGGCGGCCACACCCGAACCCGGCCCGCGCCCGGGACAGCCGGGTTCACTTCTGTAGGCGGGAGGGGCGGGATCGCCCCCCCGTGCCCGTGTCCGGGGGGCCGAGTCCGGGTCCATGCCTGGGACGAGCGGGCCCGCCTCCGGGCCCGGAGGAGCCGGGACCGCACCCGCGTCCGAGTGCGGCCGTCCCGGATCCGCGTCCAGGCCGGGACGGCCGGATCC
>NZ_JABTYA010000200.1:0-183 GCF_013302945.1 Streptomyces sp. 8P21H-1
GCGTCGGAACGGGTGGTGGTTGACGGGATGTTGGGATCGATGAAAGAAGTACGTCGAAGAGTCACTGCTGTCCTCACGGGTTGCCGAGGGTGTCAGCCGGATGGCTATACATCGGGAAACGGGATCAATAGCGGAAAACGGCCCTCATGTAAATGGGTTCGTTGTCCCCCAAACGCGGTACGT
>NZ_JABTYA010000200.1:257-399 GCF_013302945.1 Streptomyces sp. 8P21H-1
ATTAGGGCATGAAAGAAACGCCCCGTCAGCCCCGCGAAGTGGGGTGATGGGGCGATGGTCTGGCCCCCATCCGAGGGGGATTCGACTGGGCGTGTCGCGGCTCGGTCGTCAGGGAGCTTTCCGCGTCCACGCCGGGATCGGA
>NZ_JABTYA010000201.1:0-1418 GCF_013302945.1 Streptomyces sp. 8P21H-1
CGCCGTCCGCCAGCGGGCCTCGACGGCCGACGGTTCGCGGCCGTCCTGCCGGGCCTGGCGCAGTTCGTGGCCGAGCAGGTCCTCGGGCTGGACCCAGGTCAGGCGCAGGGAGGTCATGACAGCTCCGCGTACGCCGTCTCGTGGGCGCGGCGGCGGGCGACGTCGCGGGCGAAGATCTCGCGGGCCACCTCTGTCAGGGTCCGCGCGGGGGCCCGCAGGTCCAGGCGGCTGGCCTCCGCGACCGTCTTGGCCCAGCCCGCCGGGATCTCCGAGCCCAGGGCGCCCGCGAGGGCACCGGCCATCGTGGCGGTGGAGTCGCAGTCGCGGCCGTAGTTCACCGCGCCCAGCACGGCGTGCCGGTGGTCGCCGCGGGCGATCAGCAGCATGCCGAGGGCCACCGGGAGCTCTTCGACGGAGTGGATGCGCGAGGGGCGGCGGGCGCCCAGGGACGGGCTGCGGTAGTCCGCGCCGACCGTGTCGTAGGGGGCGACCGCCTCCCGCAGCGGGCGCAGCGCCGACTCGAAGTCCGTGTACCGGGCGGCCGTGTCGCAGACCGTCTCGATCGCGGCCCGGGTGCCGTCCTTCGCCACGGCGAGGCAGGCCCCGACCACCGAGTCGGGGGTGGCGCCGGGGGCGCAGGCCGCCGCCACGGCCGCCGCGAAGACACCGGCCGCCTCCCGCCCGTACGACGACTGGTGGGCGCCCGCGACGTCCAGGGCCTCGGCGTACGCGCCCGCCGGGTTCGCCGCGTTGACCAGGCCGACCGGGGCCATGTACATGGCGGCACCGCAGTTGACGATGTTGCCGGTGCCGGCCTCGCGGGGGTCCACGTGGCCGTAGTGGAGCCGGGCCACCAGCCACTTCTCGGCGAGGAAGATCCGCTGGAGGGGCAGGGCTTCCGCCTCCAGCTCCGGGATCCAGCGGGGCGTCGTCATCAGGTCCGGCACCAGGTGCTCGGCGACGGCGTACGCGTCGAGGTGGTCGCGGACCGTCGCGTACACCCGTACCAGCGCGTGGGTCATCAGGGTGTCGTCGGTGACGTGTCCGTCGCCCTTGTGGTAGGGGGCGAGAGGGCGTGCCGTGCGCCAGTCGTCGCCGTGCCAGGGGCCGACGACACCGTGGACGCGTCCGCCGTGCCGCTCGACGATCTGGTCGGGGGACCAGCCCTCCACCGGGCCGCCGAGCGCGTCGCCGACGGCGGCCCCGACGAGGGCTCCGGCGATGCGCTCGTCGAGGGTCCCCGCTCCTGTGTTTTCTCCGCTTTTGTTCACCATGCCCGGATCATCCCTCCGGAAGGGGCCGTTCCGTGGTTTCCAGGGCCTCCAGCAGCCCGGCGAGTCCGACGAGGTCGGTGCCGGTCAGCCGCGGCAGCGTGCAGCCCGGCAGGGTGCGGCAGGCGGCCCGCCAGGCGGCGGGCA
>NZ_JABTYA010000202.1:0-492 GCF_013302945.1 Streptomyces sp. 8P21H-1
ACCAGTTCGACGCGCAGGCCGCCGGGGAGGGGCTCCGCGGCGCCGGTCCGGCCGTCCTCCGCCGTCGTCGTCGGCCGGACCCTGACCTCCACTCCGTCCGAGTCGCCCACCCACAGGGGGGCCGTGGAGCCGCGCACCCGGCCGGAGGCGCGCTCCGCGGTGTCCGGGTCGGCCGCGTGTTCGTGGTTGTGGGCCTCCAGGTCCTGCCAGGCGGACCAGTCCGTGGTGCCGCCGGCGCGGGTACGGACCTGGACCCGGCCGTGGAGTTCGCTGTCGGGGTCGTCCCAGACGACGCCGACGAGCGAGAAGTGCCGTACGTCCCGCCGGGCGAGGCCCTGGGGCTGCGAGGGCGAGGGGGGCAGGCCGCGGTCGCCGGAGGGGGAGGGGGAGGAGGACGGGGTGCGGAGGGTGCTGCCGGGCGGGAGGGGGGTGAGCGGGAAGGACTGGGTGCTGCCGGGGACGGCGGCGGCGCGGGTGGTGCGCGCCGCGGTG
>NZ_JABTYA010000203.1:0-184 GCF_013302945.1 Streptomyces sp. 8P21H-1
GCCCGCGCCGCCGCCACCGCGGAGACCCGCGAGGCCATCTGGGTCGACCCCGTCTCACTGCCCCGGACCACCGACGGCACGGCGTCCACGGCCACCGGGGTCCCGGCCCACATGCCGCAGGACCCGGGCACGGGCACGGCGCCCGTCGCGCCGGGACCGGCTCCGCGGCCCTTCAAGCTGGGGA
>NZ_JABTYA010000203.1:343-3970 GCF_013302945.1 Streptomyces sp. 8P21H-1
GCGCGGATCCCCGAGGAGGAGGAGCTGTACCGGGGCATGCCCCTGCTGGTACCGGGGCTGGAGACCCTGAGGACGCCGCGCTTCATGAACACCGAGGGCGCCGGCCAGGAGGACCACGTCATGGCCGCCTTCCCCCACACCATCCGGCACGGCATCTACCGCGACATCGTCCTGGAGATGGCCGAGGTGCTCGCGCGGCACGCACGGGTCGGCGTGGCGGGAGCCAGGCCTAGGGACGTCACCGACCTGATCGACACCTATCTGATGGACCTCGCCTCCATCGCGGTCACCAACGACCACCGGGCGAGAGCGATCACGGACCCGAACTACACGGCGAGGGCCTACAACGCCTACAAGGCCCAGCTGGCCGAGCGCCTCGCCCAGGACAGTCCCGTCCGTGCCCTGCTGCCCGCCGACAAGGGAAGGTTCGGCGTCCTCGGGGACTTCGCCCAGCTCGCGGCGAGCGTCGGCACCAACAACCGCGGCGACAGCATCCAGCGGCCCGAACCCGCCGCCCCGGACCGGACCGACGGCACCACGGGGACCGGTGGCACCACACGGACCGGCACCACGGGCGAGGCACGCCCCAGGCTGCCCCAGGGCGACACGGGGACCGGCACCGACGGCACGACACCGTCCACAGCGCCGGAACCGGTCCTCACCCCCTTCACGTCGGGGAACTTCGAGTTCACCAACCTCAAGCACACGGACGAGGGGTACCGGGACAAGGCGGTCCGCATCATCGAGCTGCTGCGCAGGCACGACACGATCCGTGACTACGTCGGCGGCCGCCCCGTACGGATCACCCTGCACGTGCGAACCACGGAGACCCCGGCCGACGTGACGGACCGCGGTGACGCGGGTGTCGAGATCAACCTGGCGAGCTACTACTTCGAGAAGTACGACATCGGCTACATCATGGGCATGCTCGCCCACGAGATCGGTCTGCATCCGCTGGCCTCCCGGAACCGGGAGATCCCCGACGAGGAGGCCATGTTCCGCGGCATCCCGCTGCCGGTGCCCGGTCTGGCCGACCTCAGGACGCCGCGCACCATGAACACCGACGGCGCCGGTCAGGCGGACCACATCATGGCGGCCTTCCCCAGCAGCACACGGCACCGCATCCACCGCGACATCGTCCTGAAGATGGCCGACATGCTGGCCGAGGCGGCGCGGGCCGGCGTGGAGGGCGCCAGGTCCAAGGACGTCACGGACCTCATCGACTGCTACCTGATGGACCTGGCCTCGATCGCGATCACCAGTGACTACCGGATGAACGCGGCCAAGGAGCCCGGCAACACCGCCAAGGTCTACAACGCCTACAAGGCCCTGTTCGCCCAGCACCTGGCGCAGGACAGTCCCGTCCGTGCCCTGCTGCCCGCCGACAAGGGGCTGTTCGGCGTGGTGCGGGACTTCGCCGCGCTCGGTACCAGTCTCGCGGCCAACAACCGCGGCGACAGCATCCAGCAGGGACTCTGACCGGCGCGGGCTACGGCTCCCCGGTGACGACCGGTGTTCTCCGGTGACGGCCGGTCAGATCAGGCCGGCCCGTATCGCGTACGAGACGGCGTGGGCGCGGCTGCGGGTCCGGGTGCGCTTCATCGCGCCGTACAGGATGTAGCGCACCGTGCGTTCGGAGTAGGAGAGCTCCGCCGCGATCTCGTCCAGCTGCCGGCCCTCCGCGATCAGGCGCAACACGTCCACCTCGCGCGAGTTCAGCTCGGCTCCGGTCCCGCTTCCGCTTCCGGTTCCGGCCACCGCTCGCACGGAGCGGGCGAAGACGTCCGGGCTGCAGAGGTCCCACCACACGACGGCCCGGACGCCCCGCTTGCGCGCCGCCGTCATGTCGGCCCGCCACTGCCTGCCCGTCACCAGGAGGAAACGCGCGCCGGGTTCGTCGCACAGCCGGGGGAGCAGGTCCAGGGCGGAGGCGTCCGGTACGTCGAGGGCGACCACGATCACATCGGCCTCCCGGATCCTGTCCGGCGGCACCTCGCGCAGCCGCGGGTCCAGCGCGACGAAGCCGGCCAGCCCGGCCCGGACCAGGGGAGCGGGCGCGTGGATCGCCACGCGCACGGTCTCGGTGACCACCTGATGAGGCATGCGCCCTCCCGTCTCGCACCTGCGGTCGCCCACGCGGAATGTGATGGCCCACGCGGAATGCGGCTGCCGACGCCGAATGCGTCCCTCGGCAAGGAATGTGATCTTCCGTGTGGTTCAGGGGCCGATGGTGCCACCCGCGAAAGACGATCTTCCGTGCCGGAGGTCCCCCCTCCCACAACCGAGGGAAACCTGGCGCGAGCGCCGGGCGCGCCGAAGTCCCTGTACGGACCGGCAAGGTTCGCCGTGACGGCTTCACTCCGGGCCGTCACCGCACGACGATGGGGTGGAAGCGTGTTCTGACGCCCCCGGTGTGCCGGAGCGTGCGTCGGGCCGAACCGCTGGTGGACCGTCCCGGCGGGTGGCGGCGCAGAGCCCCCGGACCTGACCGGCGTACCGCGGGAGTGGAGCGCGTGCGCCCGGCCGCCGCGGTCCCCACCGACGGTCCGGCGCGACCGGGGAACAGTGCCGACCCGTCCGCGGGACGCCGGGATGCCTGCGCCCCGCGACCCTTCCTGGCAACTTCTAGCAACAGAGGCAGTCGCATGATCGCGTCCCTTGTCCTGTCCGTGGTGCTCGGCCTGGTGCTGCTCGGGGCCACTGCCGCGCTGATCCGGCGCAAGCGTGGCAACCTCACCTCCGGACAGGCCCGTACCGCCGGGCCCGGCGCCGGCCGGAAGGCGCTGGAGTCGGTCGCCCTGGGCCTGCAGGCCGTGGCCGGGGGGCGCGTGTCCGGCGGGCGTCCGCTGCCCGACGTGTACACCGTCGTCCACTCGGGACGGCGGCTGACCCTGCAGCTCGCGCAGGCCGACCTCGCCGCCCCCTCGCCCTGGACACCGGACGTCTCCGGCAAGGAGTGGTCGCTCGACCCGGCGGACCTGCGCCGGACCGGCGCCACGGGCGACCGCCCCGCGCATCCGTACTCCCTGACCGTCACCCTCGGCCTCCACCGGGGCGACAGGGTGCTGGTCGACCTCGCGCAGCTGCCGGGGACGATCGCCCTGACGGGTGACGACGACGAGGTGCTGCGCCTGGCCCAGGCCCTCATCACCGAGATCGTCTCGGGACCGGTCGGGCACCTCGCCACGGTCGTCCTGGTGGGTTCGGCGACCTCCCCTCCGGTGACCGAAGGACTGGAGGTCCGCTCGCCCCGCCTGCGCACCGCGGCCGACCGCGAGGAGGCGCTGGCCCACGAGGGAGGCACGCCGCCCGGAACCGTACCGTCGGCGTCGGCTCCGGGAACGTACGCCCGCAGGCTCTTCGTGGTCACCGCCGCACAGTTCCGCGACGAGAGATGGGCGGACGCCCCGCTGCGCCCGACCGACGCCCTCCTGGTGCTCGGCTACATCACCGACGCGGCCTGGCACATCGGGGTGAACACCGACGGTTCCCTGGACACCGGCCGGCTCGGCGTGCTCATCGACACGCACACCGCCCGCCTCTCCTGACCCCGCCGGTGCGCGGCGTCGCGCACCCACGGCGTCGCGCACCCACCGGCGTCACCGCCCGCGCGGCACCGCCCGGCCG
>NZ_JABTYA010000204.1:0-466 GCF_013302945.1 Streptomyces sp. 8P21H-1
CGTGGGCGGCCCGCGCCTCGGCCCGCCGGTCCTCGCGGACCCGGCCGCCCACGACGCCGTAGCCGTACACGGCGGCGTGCTCGGCCCCGAGCGCGGCCTGCGCGGCCGTCAGCTCCGCCGACGCCCCCGCCCGTGCCGCGCGGACCCGCTCCGCCGCTCCCGCCCCGCCGGAACCACTCACTTCTCGTCCTCCGTCAGCAAGAAGGCGTGCCCCGCGCCGGCCGCGGCCACCGAGGCCAGCAGCCGGGCCAGCTCGCCCGGTACGTCGGCCAGCGCCTTCGTGCGCCGGTCCGTCAGCTCCCGCTCGGCCGCGGCGAGGGCGCTCAGGGCCTCCTTCCGCGTCGCCGGCACCTCGGGGACCCCGGGCACCTCGGGGGAGGAGGACGGCGAGCCAGTCGCGGACGGATCCGCGGAGGATCCCTGCGAGGGGTCCGCGGCGTCGGCTGCGGGGGTCGCCGACCCCGCG
>NZ_JABTYA010000205.1:0-487 GCF_013302945.1 Streptomyces sp. 8P21H-1
GCCGGATGACGCCGTTGCTGCGGCCGCTCGTACGGGCCGCCGCCGGACGTCTGTGGCGCGACGACCTGGCCTACGCGGAACGCCGCTGGCGGTTGCGCTCGACGGGGCGTTTCCCCGGCTGATCCGGACCCCGGCCGCCCCGGTGGCGGCCGTGCGCACCGCGCCCCGACGCAGTTCAGCGCATCCGTTCGACCGTGTCCGGCGGAAGAATGTGCGAGTCATGCGGGCTGCCGAGAGTCGACAGGGGTGCCGGTGGGCATGAAGGGCAGCGAGTCGGTGGAACCGGCCGACCTGGGCGTCACGACCGGTTTCCTGGCGCGCACGCTGGGCGTGTCCCCCACGACCCTGCGGTCCTGGGACCGCCGGTACGGGCTCGGGCCCGCCGTGCGGGCGGACGGCCGTCAGCGCCGGTGGGCGCCGCAGGACGTGGCCATGCTGCGCGAGATGTGCCGGCTGACCGCCACGGGGGTGCCGCCCGCCGAGGCCG
>NZ_JABTYA010000206.1:0-6511 GCF_013302945.1 Streptomyces sp. 8P21H-1
GGTCGGCCGCGGCGGTGCGGGCGGCCGGGATGGCGGCCGCGACGACGGCGGCCACCAGGGCGACCGCGCCGCCGATGATCAGGGCGGTACGGAAACCGTCCTCCGAGGTGATGCTGTAGCCGCCCGTCGTGACGGACATCTGCGAGAGGACCACGCCGACGACGGCGGCGCCCACCGAGGTGCCCAGGGAGCGCATGAGGGTGTTGAAGCCGTTGGCGGCGGCGGTCTCGGACAGCGGGACCGAGCTCATGATCAGGGCGGGCATCGCCCCGTAGGCGAGGCCGACGCCGCTGCTGGTGACCATGAGGACCAGCATCAGGCCCCAGGCGGAGCCCATCAGCACGAGCGCCAGACCGTAGCCGGCGGCGATCACGAGGATGCCGCAGATCAGCGTGACCTTCGGGCCGCGCGCGTCGGTGAGCTTTCCGCCGAGCGGGGAGACCAGCATCATCATGATGCCGCCGGGGGCCATCCACAGGCCCGCCGCGAGCATCGACTGCCCCAGGCCGTAGCCGGTCTCCTCGGGGAACTGGAGCAGCTGGGGAACGATCAGCATGCCGGCGTACATGCCGAAGCCGACGAAGAGCGAGGCGGCGTTGGTCAGCAGCACCCGGGGGCGGGCCGTGGTGCGCAGGTCGACCAGCGGGTCGCGGGTGCGCGTCTCCCAGAAGCCCCAGGCCAACAGCGTCACGACGGCGGCGGCGAACAGCCCGAGGGTGGTCGCCGACCCCCAGCCCCACTCGGCGCCCTTGGAGACCGCGAGGAGCAGGCAGACCAGGCCGGCACCGAGTCCGACCGCGCCGGGCGCGTCGAAGCGCTGGCCCTTCGCCGCGGCGGGGACGTCCGGGACGAGGAACCAGATCAGGACGGCGATCACCGTGGCCAGGACGGCGGAGCCCCAGAACAGCACGCGCCAGTTCGCGTACTGGGCGACCGCCGCGGCGATCGGCAGGCCGAGTCCGCCGCCGATGCCCATGGACGCGCTGACGAGCGCGATGGAGGAGCTGAGCCTCTCGGCCGGTATGACGTCGCGCAGGAGGGCGATGCCGAGCGGCACCATGCCCATGCCCACGCCCTGCAGACCGCGGCCGACGATCATCGGGACGACGGAGGACGAGAGCGCGCACACCACCGATCCCACGACGAGGGGGACGGAACAGGCGAGGAGCATCCGCCGCTTGCCCAGCAGGTCGCCCAGACGTCCGGTGACGGGTACGCAGACGGCCGCCACCAGCAGGGTGACCGTGATCACCCATGCCGTGTTCGAGGACGTGCTGTCCAGGATCCTCGGCAGGTCCGCGATGAGCGGCGTCACCAGGGTCTGCATGATCGCCGCCGTGGTGCCGGCGAAGGCCAGCGTGGCGACCACCCCGTTGGCGTGGGGGGAGGTCGGTGGGGTTCCCATCAGGGGACTCCTCGCATCTCTCTCGGGTTGGCTCGGGCCAGTGGGAGTGCAGTGTACATATCTTGTGCATCATGCACTTCATATGTCTCACGCACGTCGTATGTCTCATGCACAGCGTGTGCGAGGATGGAGGCGGGGCCGTCGCAGAACGTGCCGCGCCGGCCCCGTAGGAGAGCGGGAGGCGACGCACATGGCCAGGCCGGCGTACGAGGTCGAGTACGAGCAGATGCTGCTCGGCAGGCACACGCTCACGGCGCGCGGCGGGCGCGGCAAGGAGAGCGTGCTGGAGCGCAGCTCCTACACCCTGCTCAGCCGCATCCGTGTCCAGGGGCCCATGTCGATCGGCGAGCTGAGCGACGCCTTCGGGCTCGACGCCTCCACGCTCAACCGGCAGACCGCCGCGGCCGTGCGCGCCGGGCTCGCGGAGCGCATCCCGGACCCCGACGGCGGGCTGGCCCGCAAGTTCCGCATCACGGACGAGGGGGCGCGGATCCTCGACGAGGAGCGTGAGCGGATCGTCGGTTCGCTGGACCGGGTCATGGCCGACTGGTCCGACGAGGACGTCGCCGAGTTCGCCCGTTACCTGCGGCGCTTCAACACCGGCATCGAGCGTCTCGGCGGGCGGCCCTGGCCGCGCCCGTGACGGCGGCCGGCAGGCCACCGGCGCGCAGGCGACACGGAGGCGGGCGCGGGCCCGGAACCAGGCGGGGCGGTTCCTCCGTCAGGCTTCCGCAGGCGGCAGGACGGCAAGGACCGCGACGGATTCGCGGGGCCCGCCGGAGGGTACGCATGAGCCCTGTGCGGGACACGGGAGGAAGCCGGGTGCGGGGCCGTGCGGCCCGGCACGCCCACCGGAGACCGAGACCCCCGGGCCCGTACGCGCCCCGGGGGCCGAAAGCCCTTCCCCCGGAAGCGCCGGCCGATGTCCCCGACGGCTCACCCGCCCCCTCACGCACCTCCCCCACCGACTGACGGGCCCGCCGTCCGGGACCGGCGCCACCCACCCGTGCGAACGAGCCAGATCACCCAAAAGTCCTCCCGCCCCGACCCCGCCGAATAGCGTGCGAGGACTCGAACACCTTTTCCCACCTCCCTGCGGTCCGCGCATCTGCCGGACCCCTGCCGCGCTAGGAGAACCGGGATGTCCGACGACCCCTCGGATGCGTATGCCCCCCGTCCGCACCGCGCCGGGCACCCCGCCGCCCGGCCCTCCTGGGCCGCCTCCGGAGAGCACTTACCCGAGGAGGCCGCGCTCCCGTCCGCACCCGGCCACCACAAGGACCTGCGCATCCTGCGCCGCGCCCACCGCCGGCAGCGCCGCGTCGCCACCCTCACCGCCCTCGGCTACTTCACCCTCTTCCTGATCCTCTCCGCGCGGTCCCCGTCCTTCATGACGGAGCCCGTCACCGGCGGGCTGTCCACCGGCATGGTGCTCGGCCTGGTACAGCTCCCCGTCACCTGGCTGGCGATCCTGCTCTTCGAGTACACGGCCGGCCGGTACGTCGACCCCCTCGCGCGCAGGATGCGGCAGCGCAACGCCCTGCTCGCCGAGCGGGAGACGGGGCTATGACGGACTTCGGCGGCACCGCGCAGACCTGGTCCCTGGTCGCCTTCTGCACCGTCGTCACCGTGACCCTCCTGCTCTGCGTCGTCGCGGGCCCCGACCGCGACGACCTCGACGAGTTCTACACCGGGTACCGCTCGCTGTCCCCGGTGCGCAACGGTCTCGCCATCGCGGGCGACTACATCTCCGCGGCCACCGTCCTCACCATCGGAGGCGTCATCGCGCTGTCCGGCTACGACGGGGTCGTCCTCGCCCTCAGCACCCTCCTGTCGCTGCTGCTCCTGATGTTCCTGCTGGCCGAACCCCTGCGGAACACCGGCCGCTTCACCCCCGGGGACGCCCTGGCCCGGCGGATGCCCGGACGTGCCGTGCGCATCACCACGTGCGTCGTGACCATCGCCTCGCTGCTGCCGATGATGCTGGTCCAGCTCGCCAGCACCGGCCAGCTGCTCGCCTTCATCCTCGGTTTCACCGGCACCGCCATGAAGACCGGATGCGTCATCGGGGTCGGCGCTCTGATGATCACCTACGCGGCCATCGGCGGGATGAAGGGCACCGCCCTCATCCAGCTCCTGAAGATGGTCATGCTGCTCGGCTCGGGGGCCGTGGTCGCCGTCCTGATGCTGCGCACCTTCGCGTGGGACCCGGGGGAACTGTTCCGCACGGCCGCGGAACGCAGCGGGGTGGGCACGGCGTTCCTGCGCTCGGGCCTGCAGTTCGCCGGGGGCCCGCACCCCGACCTGGACATGATCAGCACCCAGTTCGCGATCGTGCTGGGCGGCGCCTGCCTGCCCCACGTGACCATGCGCATGTTCACGGCGGACAGCGCCCGGCAGGTACGCCGCTCGATGTCCTGGGCGGTGTCGTCGGTGGCCCTGTTCATGCTGGTCATCACCGTCGTGGCGACCGGCGCGACCGCGCTCGTCGGGCGGGCCGGCATCGCCGCGCACGACCCGCGCGGCAACACGGCCTACCTCCTGGGCTCCAGGGCGGTCTTCGGTACGCACGTCTCCCGGGCCGAGACCTTCCTGTTCACCACGGTCACTGCGGCGATCTTCCTCACCCTGCTCGCCTCGGTCGCCGGCATGATCCTGGCCTGCGCCAACTCCCTGGCCCATGACGTCTACGCCGGCCGCGGCATCCCGAAGTCACCGGTGCGGGAGATGGCCGTCGCCCGTGTCTGCGCGCTCGGCGTCGGCATCCCGACGATCGTCCTCGCGGGCCTCGTCCAGCACCGCAGCCTCCAGCCGCTGGCGACGCTGTCCTTCTGCCTGGGCGCCTCGGCCATCGCCCCCGCGCTGATCTACAGCCTCTTCTGGCGCCGTTACACCCGGACCGGCCTGCTGAGCACGCTCATCGGCGGTTCGCTCACGGTCCTGGTCCTGATGCCGGGTACGAGGCTGGTCTCCGGGACGCCCACGGCGGCCTTCCCCCAGGCGGACTTCAACTGGTTCCCGTTCAGCACGACCGGTCTGGTGTCCATCCCGCTGGGCTTCGCGTTCGGCTGGCTGGGCACCCTCCTGTCGGGCCGCCGCGAGGCACGGCGGTGCCAGAAGGACTACGAGCGGATCGAGGCCGGGATCCTCGCGGGTCCGGAACCCAGGGTGAGATGAGCGGCGCCGCGCGGCCGACACCGGTCACTGGCAGCTACTTTCTTGGTGTTAGGTTTGGCTTGCCTTACTGAACGGAATTATCCGTTCCGTAGTTCTCGCCGTTCCGTAACTCCGCGCTGCCCGCGAACGGGCGGACAAGGACCACCTCCAGTGCGCTTCGAACCGTCACCGTCCCTCCGCGGTACGCGCCCCCGGGCACGCGTCGCGTGACCGCCCCCCTCTCCCCGCCGCGGTCCGCCGAAGCCCCGGCCGGCCCTTCGCGCGAGCGCCGCAGCAGGCCCGTACTCGGTGCGGGGCTGCTGGCGGCGGCCCTGGTGCTGGCGGCGGCGAGCGTGCTCAGCCTCGCGGTCGGTTCGGGCGACGTGGCCCCGCACGACGTGGTGGCGGGACTGTTCGGTCCCGACCGCTCCGTCCACGGCCAGATGCTCGTCCAGGAGGTGCGCCTGCCCCGCACGCTCGCCGGGCTGCTGGCCGGAGCGGCCTGAGGCGCGTACGTGCGCGGCACGGGCCGGGTGGACTTCGTCGAGCGGCTCGGCTTCCGCAACAACCCCGCGATCGAGGCCAAGGCCGGCTCCGCCTTCTCCGTGCCCGTCTCGGAGGAGAACCTGAACCTGCTCGACGCCGACCTGACCGTCATGTCCCCCATCGGGACCACCGCCGCGAAGATCAGCTCCGATCCCCTCTTCAAGGCCGTGCCGTCCGTGAAGAAGGGGCACTCCGTCGTCTTCGACGACCGGAACATCAGCCAGGCCTTCGCGACGGACTCCGTCCTGTCGGTCGACTACGCGCTGGAGCACGTGGTGCCGCTGTTCGCGTCGGCCCTGAAGTAGGCCCCGGCCTCGGGCACGGGGCCCGGTCCTTCCGGCCGGATCCCGTCACCGCCCTTCTGTCCGGCCTGCTCGACCATGCGGGACAGCTCCACCCGGGAGCGCACGCCCAGCTCGGCGAAGATCCTGCGCAGGTGGTAGTCGACCGTGCGGGTGCTGACGGCCAGGCGCAGGGCCACCTCCTTGTTCGTGGCGCCCTCGGCCACGGACCGGGCTATGCGCAGTTGCTGCGGGGTGAGGGCGTCCAGGGCGCCGGCCCGCGCCCCGGCCGGGGCCGCCCCGTTCGCCCGTAGTTCGGCGCTCGCCTGGCCCGCCCAGACGCGGGCGCCGCAGCGTTCGAAGCCGACCAGCGCGTCCCGCAGGCAGCCGCGGGCCTCCCCGAGTCTGCGCCGTCTGCGCAGCCACTTGCCGTACAGCAGCCGGGTACGTGCCTGTTCGAATTCGCCGCCCGCCTGTGCGTGCAGGGCGAGGGCTTCCCCGTACAGTGCGTCGGCCCGGTCCTCGTCGGCCACCAGCGCGCGGCACCTGGCGAGTTGCGCGGGTGCCTGTGCGTCGGCGCCGAAGTGCGCCCACAGGGCGAACTCCTCGACGACGGCGCGTGCGTCGTCCCGCCGCCCGGCGAGCACGGCGGCCTCCACGTAGCAGGGCATGGCCAGCATGCGTACCGCGAAGTGGCCGCCGTCCGGGCCCGGGCGCACCAGCGGGCCGAGCCGGGCGGCCGCCTCGTGGGGGCGGCCGCGGCCCAGTTCGGCACGGCCGCACGCCCACGCGGCGAGGGTCGCGGCCTGCAGCAGCCCGTGGCGCCGCGCGGTGGCCAGCGCGGCGTCGGCGTGGTGCGCGACCCGGGCCGGTTCGTCCGCGATCGACGCCACCAGCGCCAGCACGGCGTGGTGGTGGGCCGCCACGTTGCTCTGCCCGTACAGGTGCGCGGTGCGCAGTCCCTCCTCGGCGTGCGTCCGGGCCCGGTCGTGGTGTCCCTCCCGCAACTCCGCGTAGGACAGCAGTTCCAGGGCCCGTGGCACGGCCGCCTCCGGTCCCCGGGACCGGGCGGCCGCGAGCGTCCGCGCGCCGATCCGGCAGGCGGCGGGCACGTCCCCGAGAA
>NZ_JABTYA010000207.1:0-6836 GCF_013302945.1 Streptomyces sp. 8P21H-1
GGCGGCCCGGGCTTCCGGGCCGCCGCGACGCCTGGGCGCCTGGGCATCGACGAGGGCTCAGGAGGTACAAGTAAAGAGCGGGCCATCCTGATCGGATGGCCCGCTCTTTCGACTGCTGTGTCAGAGCTACTGACTTTGAACTGCTGTGGAGCTAAGGAGAATTGAACTCCTGACCTCCTGCATGCCATGCAGGCGCTCTACCAACTGAGCTATAGCCCCTTGCGGTGTCCCACCGGGTCTCCCCGGCGGCGACGCCAACATTACCGGTCCCCCCGGCGCTCCACCAAATCGTTTCCGGTCGCCGCCGACGGCACCGCGCTCAGGCCGTGGCGAACGAGTAGAAGCGCTTCAGCGTGCAGTGCTCGTCGAGGAGCCGGCCGTAGATCGGCTCCCCCTCCAGCTCGCGGTACGTCTCGATGGGGTCGCCTTTTATGATCAGCGCCCGCGCGCATTCCTCGCACCAGTACTGGTACTCGTGGTTGACCGGCTCCATGTCGCGGACGATGGGCGTACCACTGCCGCACCAATCGCACTTGCGCCTGTGTGCACCCATCGATCAGCTCCAGCTGTGGCCGCAGGCCGTGCACACGTAGGAAACTCCTCCGCTGTCCCCGAGGACTTGGGCGACGTGGGCCGAACCGCGGGAAGGGCGGTCGAGGTGATCGGGGCGGATGACCGGGTCCCGTGTCACCGCGGATCCGGGAAGGTCGCCGACCTCCCCGAGGATGCTCGCAGGCATCGCCACTCCCTCCCGTCGGGTCGCGCCCCCTTCCGGCCGTTTGATTCTGCCACGGTCGGAGCAATACGGTCAGCGACGCCTTCGTACCAGTGTGGACACGGACCCCGTGACGGCGATCGCGGCCGGCACGAACGCGCGGACCCGTGGCGTGTCCGAAGAGGTATACGCCCCGGAGGCCCAAGTCACTCAAGAGTCACCCGAGCCGGATCGGGAAGAGTGCGGCGAACGCGGGCGGGCGCGGGCCGGCCACCGGTGGGGGAACGAGAAATCCCGCCCCCTGGAGGGGACGGGATCCTCGGACCGTGGAGCTAAGGAGAATTGAACTCCTGACCTCCTGCATGCCATGCAGGCGCTCTACCAACTGAGCTATAGCCCCTTGTGGTGTTCCGGTCGCTTTCTCGGCGGCCGGACAAGAAGAACTTTAGCCTGCGACCAGCCGGAAAGTGAAATCCGGTGCCGGGAGGCGGGGAGCCGGGTGCCCCTTCCGCCGCCGGACCGGCGGACGGACGGGCTGACAGACCGGCGGGGCACCGCGCCAACGGGGCGACGGGGCAGCGGGGCGATGGGGCGGGCCAGGACGCTCCGGCCGGTGTACGTACGGGCGTACTGGCGTACGTACGCCTGTCCCGGCCGGAGGCCCTAGTCGTCGTCGCCCAGCACCGGCTCCGGCAGGGTGCCCGCGTTGTGCTCCAGGAGCCGCCAGCCGCGCGCGCCCTCGCCGAGGACCGACCAGCAGCAGTTGGAGAGCCCGCCGAGGCTCTCCCAGTGCGGTGGGTCCAGGCCGAGGAGGCGGCCGATGGTGGTGCGGATGGTGCCGCCGTGGCTGACGACCACGAGCGTGCCGTCGTCGGGGAGCTTCTCGGCGTGCCGGAGCACCACGGGGGCCGCGCGGTCGGCGACCTCGGTCTCCAGTTCGCCGCCGCCCCGCCGTACGGGCTCGCCGCGCTTCCACGCCGCGTACTGGTCGCCGTACCGCTCGATGATCTCCTCGTGCGTCAGGCCCTGCCAGACGCCCGCGTAGGTCTCCCGCAGCCCCTCGTCGTGGGCCACGTCGAGACCGGTGAGCACGGACAGCTCGTTCGCGGTGTGGGCCGCGCGCTTCAGGTCCGAGGCGACGATCGCGTCGGGCTTCAGTGAGGCGAGCAGCCGGGCGGCGCGGCGGGCCTGGGCCACGCCGGTCCCGGTCAGCTCGACGTCCGTGGTGCCCTGGAAGCGGCGTTCCACGTTCCACAGGGTCTGGCCGTGGCGCCACAGGATGACGCGGCGTCCGCGTCCCGCCTTCCGCCCGGCCTCGGACAGCGGCCTGTCGTCCGGCGCCGGGCGGTCCGGGCCGGCGGTCATCGAAGTTCTCCGCGCAGCTCGGCGGCGTCCTCCGCGTCCTGGAGCTCGGCGTGCTCGGCGGCCTTGCCGCGGGTGGCCTTGGCGTCCTCGGGCAGGTCGAGCTCGGGGCAGTCCTTCCAGAGCCGCTCCAGCGCGTAGAACACGCGCTCCTCGCTGTGCTGGACGTGCACCACGATGTCGACGTAGTCCAGCAGGATCCAGCGGGCGTCGCGGTCGCCCTCGCGGCGCACGGGCTTCGCGCCGAGTTCCTTGTTCAGCCGCTCCTCGATCTCGTCGACGATCGACTTGACCTGGCGGTCGTTGGGCGCGGAGGCCAGCAGGAAGGCGTCCGTGATCGACAGCACGTCGCTGACGTCGTACGCGATGATGTCGTGCGCGAGCTTGTCGGCGGCCGCCTGCGCGGCGGTGTTGATGAGCTCGGTGGAGCGGTCAGTGGCGGTCACTACAAGGCTTTCCGTAGACGGTCAGGAAACCCCGGGGGGTCGTACCCCAAGGGTCTCACGGACCACCGACGGCCCCCACGCGATAAATGGATCACCCGGATCCGCCGGCCGCGGGCCCGGAGCTCCCGGTCCCGGGCGCGTCCCCGCGCCTCCCGGGACGGGCGGCGCGGCCCGTCCCGGGGCGGCCTACCCGCCCACCTCGTAGTCCTGGCCCAGGACCACCGACACCTCCGCGTTCGAGACGACCTCGCCCTTCTTCACCGCGCTCGTGGGCAGGCCCAGTGTCTTGGCGACCTCCACCGCGTCCTGCTTCCTCGCTGCGTCGGCGTAGGTGATCTCGGACACCGCCTGCGCGGCGTCGGCCGTACCGCCGTCGACGAAGGTGTAGCCACCGTTGAGCAGGACGACCCGGGCCTTCTCGGTGGCGTCCTCGTCGGCCGTGGCGTTGCGGATGCCGACCTCGACGGCCGCGCCCTTCTCGGGGCTCCTGGCGGTGCCGCCGAGCACGTCCTTGACCACGCTGTCGCCGGCCCCGGCGCTGAGCCTGCCGTCCGTCTGCACCGGCAGCAGCGCCGTCTTGTAGTCCCCTCCCTTGGCGCGGTCCGCGAGCTTGGCGAGGAACGTGCCCAGGTCGCCGTCGGTCAGCGAGGGGTCGAGGATCTGCGCGAGCGTCTGCACGGTGGTCGTCGCGGCCTGCGGGTCGGACGACAGCTTGCGCAGCACACCCTGCACGACCTGCCCGAACCGCTGGAGCTGCGCGTTCTGCGACTCCCCCGCGGCGCGGTACGTGGCGTACGCGACGGCCATCTTGCCGCTGAGCGTCTGGTCCTCGCCCTCGTTGACGAGCGGGGCCTCGCCCTTCTTCTTCGCGTCGGGGTCCGGCACGTCGGTGTCGGTGTCGACCTCGATGTTGCCGACGAGTTCGACCAGGTTGTTGAGGTACGGCGTGTCCAGGCGCCAGGTGCCCTCGATGTCCGTCCCGAGCACGGTGTCGAGCTCGTCGCGCGTCCCCGAGGAACCGTCGTCGTCCACCGACTTGGAGAGGGTGGTCGCGGTGCCGTCGTCGTCGGTGAGGGCGAGGGAGTTGGGCAGCAGGACCGTGGTGCCCTGCTCGGTGGTGGTGTTGTCGACGAGCAGGGCCGTCGAGGTGTCGCCGCCCTTGGTGTTGTGCAGGTGGACGACGATCACGTCGCGCTTCTGGGCGCCGGCGGCGGTGGTCGCGCCCTGCTTCGGGTCCGGGGAGGACCCGGGGAGCTTTCCGGCGGACCAGAGGTAGCCGGCTCCGCCGACCGCGACCAGCGCGAGGACGACGCCGAGGGCGACGATCCGGCCGCGCGCCCTGCGCTTGGCCTCCTCGCGCCGCTCGGTGCGGTTCTCGGTGAACTTCAGCCAGTCAATGACGTCTTCGGAGTTCTCGGGCTGCTCCTCGACGAACGCGAACTGCTCGGTGCGGTAGTCGGGTGCGTCCCGCTGCTCGTCCGGTTCCGGCGCCGGTTCCGGGACCGGGACCGGGACCGGGACCGGGACCTCCGGAGGGCCGACCTCCGGAGGTCCCGCCTGCTGCGGGATGTAGGCGGTCTGCCCGGCCGCGGGGGGCTGCTGACCGGTGCCGTGCGACGGCACCACGGGCGGCGCCTGCTGTCCCGCCGTGCCCGTCGCGTACGGGTCGTAGCCGTAGCCCTGCCCGTAGTCCTGCCCGTAACCCTGCGCGTATCCCTGGTCGTACTGCCCGCCGTGGTCCGGCCCGTACCCCTGTCCCTGGCCGCCGTGTCCCTGTGCCTGCCCGCCGTAGGGGTCGTACGCGCCGTACCCGTCCTGCTGTCCGGTGTGCGGGGTGTGCTGCGGGGAGTGCCCCGGTTGCGGCACCTGCCGGTACACAGGCTGCCCGAACTCGTCGTAGCCGACCAGCTCGTACGGGGCGTCCCCGTACCCCGCGTCGTATCGGTCGTTCACCGGTGCCCCTCTCGGCTCACTCGCCGCGGTACAACTCACGCTTGTCGATGTAGCGCACCACACCGTCCGGCACCAGGTACCAGACCGGATCGCCCTTCGCGACCCTGATGCGGCAGTCCGTGGAGGAGATGGCCAGCGCGGGGACCTCCACGAGCGAGACACCGCCCTCCGGCAGGCCGGTGTCGGTCAGTATGTGGCCGGGGCGGGTGACCCCGATGAAGTGCGCGAGGGAGAACAGTTCGTCGGCGTCGCGCCAGGTGAGGATCTGGCCGAGCGCGTCGGCGCCGGTGATGAAGAAGAGGTCGGTCTCGGGGTTGAGCGCGCGCAGGTCGCGCAGCGTGTCCGTGGTGTAGGTGGGGCCGCCGCGGTCGATGTCGATGCGGCTCACGGAGAACTGCGGGTTCTCGGCCGTCGCGATGACCGTCATCAGATAACGGTCCTCGGCCGCCGAGACCTTGCGGTCGGACTTCTGCCACGGCTGGCCGGTCGGTACGAACACCACCTCGTCGAGGTGGAACTGCGCGGCGACCTCACTGGCGGCCACGAGGTGCCCGTGGTGGATCGGGTCGAACGTTCCGCCCATGACGCCGAGGCGGCGCTTGCCCGGGTTCGACGGTCCCCTTCCGGTGCCACGCCGTACGCCGTGCGCCGCGGCGCCCGCCGGACCGGTAGGCATGTCCTGCTCTCCCATGCGTGCAGACCCTACCGGCCCGGACGGCGGGCTCTGTCCCGCGGGCGTCAGCGGTCCCGGTTGAAGCGGGTGGTGATCCACAGCAGCAGCAGGAGCGCCAGGAAGGCTCCACCGCCGACCAGCAGGGGGTTGAGGCTCTCGTGGTTGCCGCCGTGCTCACCCTCGGCGGCAAGTGTGACCAACTGGGCAGCGGTGCTGGGGAAGCTCATCTTCGGCAGGACCTATCCGGTGTAGGCGGGATGCGGACTTCCGCACATCGTAAGCGGGTGCCCTCTGCCCCATCACTTCGACTCCGCCGTTGGGACGGCCGGGTGTCCGATCGCCGGACCCGCCGGACCGGGAACCTTCCGCGGGGTCTCAGTCGTCCCGTTTGTAACCGCGCAACAGGAACCAGGCCGCCAGCACGCAGCCGACGACCATCACGATCAGCACGACGCGGAGGAGATTGCCCGCCCCCTGCTCCTGGGCGGCGGTCGCGGCCCCGGCGAGCCAGGGGCCGTGTCCTCGGATGTGCTCCATGACGTCCTACTCCTTCGCTGTACTGCCCGTCCACGGTAACTCCGCCTAGGCTGGACCCCGCCTCAGGGGGACAGCAGGCAACCAGACGCATGGGGGACCACATGCCGGAAGACAGCCACGAGAACGTACCGAGCAGGCAGCGCAGGCGCTTCGAGGGGATCTCCTCCCGGGCGTACGAGCACCCCGCGGACCGCTCGGCCCTGGTCGCCCTGCGCAAGCTCAGCGGTTTCGACACGGTCTTCAAGGCGCTCAGCGGCCTGCTCCCGGAGCGGAGTCTGCGGCTGCTGTTCCTGTCGGACTCGGTGCGCGTCTCCGACATGCAGTTCTCCCACCTGAACGTGATGCTGCGCGACGCCTGCTACATCCTGGACCTGGAGAAGGTCCCGCCGATGTACGTCAACCAGGACCCGCAGCCGAACGCGATGTGCATCGGCCTCGACGAGCCGATCATCGTGGTCACCACCGGGCTCGTCGAGCTGCTCGACGAGGAGGAGATGCGGGCGGTCATCGGTCACGAGGTGGGCCACGCGCTGTCGGGCCACTCCGTCTACCGCACGATCCTGCTCTTCCTGACCGGCCTCGCCCTGCGCGTGGCGTGGATCCCGCTCGGCAACCTCGCGATCATGGCGATCGTGACCGCCCTGCGTGAGTGGTTCCGCAAGTCCGAGCTGTCCGCGGACCGGGCGGGCCTGCTGGTCGGCCAGGATCTGCGGGCTTCGATGCGCGGCCTGATGAAGATCGCTGGCGGCAACCACCTGCACGAGATGAACGTGGACGCGTTCCTGGCGCAGGCCGAGGAGTACGAGGCCGGCGGCGACCTGCGCGACTCCGTGCTCAAGATCCTGAACGTGATGCCCCGCTCCCACCCGTTCACCACGGTCCGGGCGGCCGAGCTGAAGAAGTGGGCGGAGTCCCGCGACCACCAGCGGATCATGGACGGCCACTACCCGCGCCGCGACGAGGACGGCGACACGTCGGTCACCGACTCCTTCCGCCAGTCGGCGGCCAGCTACGCCACGGACGTCAAGAACTCCAAGGACCCGCTGATGAAGCTGGTCAGCGACATAGCGGGCGGGGCGGGCGACCTCGGCGGACGGGTGCGGCGCGGCTTCGGCGGCTTCGCGAGCGGCGCCGGGGGCGGTGGCGGTGG
>NZ_JABTYA010000208.1:0-9791 GCF_013302945.1 Streptomyces sp. 8P21H-1
GGCCGCGGGCGTGCTGACCGGGGAGGACCCGGCGGCGGTGGCCCGGCGCTGGAACACGGCGCACGGACCGGTGCTGGAGGCCGGGGAACGGGACGAGGCGGCGCTCGCACGGATCGCCGGGGTAATCTCCGACGCGGCCCCGTTGCTGGAGCGGGAGGCCGATCAGCGCTGACGGCTTCGCCCCTCCGGGAGGGGGCCGGCGGCCGCCGGCCCCCTCCCGGAGGGCCCGAGCGCGTCGAGGAGTGCCGGCATCGGCATTTCGAGGGGTGCGGACACGTCGGGGAGCGCGGGCACTTCGGGCAGCGGGGGGCTGCCGGCGCCGACTGCCCGGGGGCGCCGACACGGACAGGACGGTCTTTCGGGGACCGGCCGGACGAGGACTGACTCAGGCATGACCGCACCGCTTCACGAGGCCCACCCCAACAGTCCCGGCCGACGGCTGCCCGACACGCAGCAGGGCATGCGCCGCCGCAACCTCTCACGGGTGCTGCACACCGTGAACGCGGACGGACCGCTGTCCCGCGCGGCCGTCGCCTCCCGCATCGGGCTGACCCGGGCGGCCGTCTCGACCCTCGTGGACGAACTGATCCGCTCGGGACTCCTGGAGGAGCTGGGTCCCGAGCGGCCGGGCCGGGTGGGACGGCCCGGTTCCGCACTGGCCCTGAGCGGCCGTGGCCCGGCGGGTATCGGCGCGGAGGTGGGCGTCGACCATCTCGCCGTGTGCGCGGTCGATCTGCGGGGCACGGTCCGTGCACGGATCGTGCGGCACGGCACCAACCGCGGTCGCGCGCCGGAACCCGTGCTGGGGGAACTGACCGGACTGGTACGGCAGATCGTCGCCGAGGCGGACGGGGAAGGGCTGTGGCCGGCAGGTCTGGCTGTCGCCGTACCGGGCCTGGTGGCGCGGGACGCCCGGACCGTGGTGCGTGCCCCCAACCTCGGCTGGCACGACACGGACCTCGGTCCTCTGCTGCCGGACGGGTTGCCGCTGACCGTCGACAACGAGGCGAACTTCGGCGGTCTGGCCGAACTCTGGCTCAACGAGGAGGCACCGCGCGACTTCCTGCACGTCTCCGCGGAGATCGGCATCGGCGGAGCCGTGGTGGTGGACGGGCGGCTGCTGCGCGGGACGCGGGGTTTCGCCGGTGAGTTGGGGCATGTACCGGTACGGCCCGAGGGACCCGCGTGCGGCTGCGGCGGACGCGGGTGCCTCGAACAGTACGCGGGCGAGGAGGCCGTGCTGCGCGCGGCCGGTCTGGAACCCGGCGGGGACCGTGTCGGGCTGCTGGCCGAGCACGCGGCGGCAGGTGACAAGAACGTACGGCGGGCACTGAGCGACGCCGGTGACGCGCTGGGCATCGCGCTGACGGGGGCCGTCAATCTGCTGGACCCTGAGGCCGTGGTGCTGGGCGGGGCGCTGTCCGGGCTCGCGCCCTGGCTGCTGCCGTCGCTGGAACGGGAGCTGGCGCGCCGGACGGCGGGCCCCGCCTGCCCGGTGTCGGTCTCCTCGCTCGGTCCGCAGGGCCCGCTGCTGGGGGCCGCGCATTCCGTCGTACGTGCCGTGCTCGATGATCCGGCGGC
Source organism: Streptomyces sp. 8P21H-1 (assembly GCF_013302945.1). Taxonomy (NCBI): domain Bacteria; kingdom Bacillati; phylum Actinomycetota; class Actinomycetes; order Kitasatosporales; family Streptomycetaceae; genus Streptomyces; species Streptomyces sp. 8P21H-1. The sequence goes on from NZ_JABTYA010000208.1 coordinate 1,582, forward strand.
GGTGGGGGGCGGAGCGTAGGAGCGGACCCGCGCTCACCGGTCCGCACTCGCCGGTCCGCACTCGCCGACGGTGCCTCGGCTCAGCGCCGACGGTGCCTCGGCATCAGCTCCGGTACTGCTACCGGCAGCGGTACTCGGAATGCCGCAATGCCCTCCTTCGGGTGACCGGGTTGTCCACAATCGCGGTGCTGTCCACGGAACCGGGCCGGCTCTTCCTCCTCGGCCGACAGGGCCCGTACCGTGATTCACGCGAGACACCGCCATCGGGTGAACGGAGCAGTGCAAGCATGAGCAACCCTCGGATCCTGACCGTCCGACCCGAACCGGGCGAGTACGCGTGGACGTTCGGTGGTGCGGCGCCGGTGGCACGCATCGCACCGGGTACGGTCCTCGACCTCTACACGGAGGACTGCTTCGCCGGGCGGGTGCGCTCGGAGAAGGACCTGGTGTCCGAGGTGTGCGAGTTCCCGTTCCTCAACCCGCAGACAGGGCCGTTCCACGTGGAGGGCGCGGAACCGGGGGACACGGTCGCGGTGCACTTCGTGTCGATCGAACCGGCTCGGGACTGGGCGGCGTCGACCACGGTCCCGCTGTTCGGGGCGCTGACCGCCACGCACGCCACGGCCACGCTGCAACCGCCGCTCCCGGAGACGGTGTGGATCTGGCAGCTCGACCGGACACGCCGTACCGCTCTGTTCAGCGCACGGGACAGCGACATCCGGATCGAGCTGCCCATGGATCCCATGCACGGCACCGTGGGAGTGGCGCCGGCCAATCTGGAGGTGCGCTCCGCCTTGGTGCCGGACGCGCACGGCGGAAACATGGACACGCCCGAGATGCGGACCGGCGTCACCTGCTACCTCGGGGTGAACGTCGAGGGCGCCCTGCTCAGTCTCGGCGACGGCCACGCGAGGCAGGGTGAGGGCGAGACCTGCGGAGTCGCAGTGGAGTGCGCAATGAACACGGTGGTGATCGTCGAGCTGCTCAAGGGGATCTCCACGCCGTGGCCACGCATCGAGTCCGACACGCACATCATCTCGACCGGCTCGGCACGCCCTTTGGAGGACGCGTTCCGCATATCGCAGCTCGACCTGGTGCAATGGCTGGCGCGCGACTACGGGTTCAGTGAGATGGATGCCTACCAGTTCGCCACCCAGGCCGTCGAGTCACCGCTGGCCAACGTCTGCGACACCAACTACACCTGCGTGGCCAAGATCCGTAAAGAGTGGCTGCCCGAGCGGGAGACGCATCGGGGGCTGCATGCCCGGATGCGCGAAGCGGCCGCAACTCTGGGACGTTGAGCCCTGTGCGTACGGCGTGACCAACGACAGACGCCCACCCGAACCACCCCGGCCACCCTTCCGTGCGCCCCGTCCCGTGCCTGCTGCCCGGCCGCCCACCACCCGCTTCCGACATCTGCGGCCCGCTGTCCGCTGTCCGCTGTCCGTTGCCTGCTGCCCACTGCCTGCCGCCCGCCGCCCGCCGCCCGCCGCCCGCCGCCCGCCGAAATAAATGGTCACCGTGCCTTGAGAGGAAACCCGTGGACCGAGCCGAGTTCCTGCCCACCTCCCTGCCGAGCAGGCGGCGCCTGCTCCAGAGCGCGGCCCTAGCCACCCTCTCCACCGCGCTGCTCCCCGATCCGCGGGCGGGCGCCACGCCGCGGGGCATCGACTGTCCGCAGTCCGAGTGGGCCCCGGCGAACAGGTCCAACCACACGGTGGCCGACCGTCCCAGGAGCCACCCCGTCGACTTCGTCGTCATCCATGTGACACAGGCGACCTACGCGGACACCCTCGCCATCTTCCAGAACCCGAAGAAGCAGGTGTCCGCGCACTACGTGGTCAGGTCCTCCGACGGCCACATCGCACAGATGGTCAGGGAGCGTGACATCGCCTGGCACGCGGGCGTCTGGGACTACAACGCCCGCAGCATCGGAATCGAGCACGAGGGCTGGGTGGACGAGCCCGCGTACTTCACCGACGCCCTGTACGAGGAGTCGGCGAAGCTGACCGCGGCGATCTGTGCCAAGCACGCGATCCCCAAGGACCGCTCCCACATCCTCGCGCACTACGAGGTGCCGGACAGCGACCACACCGATCCCGGTCCGCACTGGGACTGGACGCGCTACATAAGAATGGTCAACTCCGCCTAGCCGACCGGCGCGGATGCCGCGCAGCCGACCGGCGCAAGGGAAGCGGCGGCGCCTGCCGGGCGGGCCGCGACGCTTGTCCGTGCCGACCGCTGGAGTGACGATGTCACCAGCGGCCCCGCATCCAGTCCCAGCGCCCTCCGGGAGGCCGAGTTGACCGATCCATGGGTGGCCCTCGATCCGGGCACCGATCCGGTGGAACGGGTGCGCGTGCTGCAGCGCGCACACGAGACGTTCACCGAGGCGGGCACGGTACCGCGGCCGGTACGGTCCGTGGTCGCCGAATCCTGGCGGCGTTCGGCGCGGGCCGGGGTCGGGCCGGACGGCTCCGCGTCCGTGGAGCTCAGCGACGGGGACCTCGGGTCGTACCGGGCGGAACACCCGTTGGCCCCGCTCATGCCGCTGTTCCGGGAACTCATGGGCACGTTCGCGTCGGACGGCGAGCATCTGCTGGCCGTGTGCGACGCGCAGAGCAGACTCCTGTGGGTCGAGGGCCACCCCGGTACACGGCAGAAGGCGGACGACATGAACTTCGTGCCGGGCGCGCGGTGGTCGGAGTCCGTGATGGGCACGAACGCCCCGGGTACGGCGGTCGCGCTCGACCGACCGGTGCAGGTGTTCGCGGCCGAGCACTTCATACGGCGCGTCCAGCCGTGGACATGCGCGGCCGCTCCGGTGCACGACCCGCGTACGGGACGACTGCTCGGTGCCGTCGACATCACCGGCGGGGACGGGCTCGCGCATCCGCACAGCCTGGGTTTCGTGCAGGCCGTGGCACGGGCCGCCGAGTCCCAGCTGGCCCTGCTCAGTCCGGTGCCGGCCGCCACCGACGCCTTGCAGCTGACGGCTCTGGGCCGGGACGAGGCCCTGCTCGTGACCGGTGGCCGCACACTGCGTCTGAGCCGCAGGCACAGTGAGCTCCTGGTCCTGCTGTCCAGGCATCCGGACGGTCTCACGGGCGACGCGTTGCTGTGCGCGCTGTACGAGGACGAGTGGGTGACGCCGGTGACGTTGCGTGCCGAGCTGGCCCGCCTGCGGCGCCTGCTCGGGGCCGGGGTGCTGGCTTCACGGCCGTACCGGCTCACGGTTGCGGTCGAGTCCGATGTCGCGGTGGTGGAGCGCAGACTCGGCGCCGGTGCGGTCACGGCGGCCGTGGCGGCGTACGCCGGTCCACTGCTGCCGGGTTCGCAGGCGCCGGCGGTGGTCCGGTTGCGCCGACGACTCGCGGACGGACTGCGTGCGGCCCTCGTCTCCGGCCGCGACCCCGACCTGCTCGCGCACTGGGCCCACGCGTCGTGGGGCGAGGACGACCTCCAGGTGTGGCGGGCACTGGCCGCCTCCCGTCCGACGGCACCGGTACGGGCGCGGCTCGCGCAGTTGGAGGCCGAGCAGTCCGCGTTGCGGTCCGCGTTCCCCGGCCGGGCGCGACGCTGAAGGCCCTTCCCCCGGCACGCAACGTACCTGCAACCTCCTTGTCCCTACCGTCGTGGTGGGAGCCGCCCGACGGCGGGCGGCCCTTCCTCGGGAGGCAGAGCACATGACCCGTTACGCGGCGCCCGGCACCGAAGGCGCGATCGTCTCCTACCGGTCGCGGTACGACCACTTCATCGGGGGCGAGTACGTACAGCCCGCCCGTGGGCAGTACTTCGAGAACCCGAGTCCGGTCAACGGGCAGCCGTTCACGGAGGTGGCGCGCGGCACGGCCGAGGACGTGGAGCGCGCGCTCGACGCGGCGCACGCCGCCGCTCCGGCCTGGGGCCGTACGTCGGTGACCGCGCGGGCCGACATCCTGCTCAAGGTCGCCGACCGGATGGAGGCGAACCTGGAGAAGCTCGCGGTCGCGGAGAGCTGGGAGAACGGCAAGCCCGTCCGGGAGACCCTGGCCGCCGACATTCCCCTCGCCATCGACCACTTCCGCTACTTCGCGGGGGCCATCCGTGCACAGGAGGGGTCGCTCGGAGAGGTCGACGACGACACGGTGGCGTACCACTTCCACGAGCCGCTGGGGGTCGTGGCGCAGATCATTCCGTGGAACTTCCCGATCCTGATGGCGGTGTGGAAGCTGGCACCGGCGCTCGCGGCGGGCAACACGGTGGTGATCAAACCCGCCGAGCAGACCCCGGCGTCGATCCACTACTTGATGAGTCTGGTCTCGGACCTGCTGCCGCCGGGCGTCGTGAACATCGTCAACGGCTTCGGCGTCGAGGCCGGCAAGCCCTTGGCGTCCAGTCCCCGGGTGGCGAAGGTCGCCTTCACCGGGGAGACCACGACGGGGCGGTTGATCATGCAGTACGCCTCGGAGAACATCAAGCCGGTGACGCTCGAACTCGGCGGCAAGTCGCCGAACATCTTCTTCGACGACGTGTGGGCGCGGGACGACGACTTCCGGGACAAGGCGCTCGAAGGCTTCACCATGTTCGCGCTGAACCAGGGCGAGGTGTGCACCTGCCCGTCCCGGGCGCTCGTCCAGCAGGGCTGCTACAGCGAGTTCCTCGACGCGGCGGTGGCCCGCACCGAGCTGATCAAGCCCGGCCATCCGCTCGACACCGAGACGATGATCGGCGCCCAGGCTTCCAACGACCAGCTGGAGAAGATCCTCTCCTATCTGGACATAGGCCAGCAGGAGGGCGCCAAGGTGCTGACGGGCGGACACCGCGTCGAACACGACGGCGAGCTGGCGGGCGGGTACTACGTGCAGCCGACGATCTTCCAGGGCGACAACAGGATGCGGATCTTCCAGGAGGAGATCTTCGGCCCCGTCGTGTCCGTCACGTCGTTCTCGGACTTTGACGACGCCATCAAGATCGCCAATGACACCCTTTACGGGCTCGGGGCCGGCGTGTGGACGCGGGACATCAACACGGCGTACCGCGCGGGGCGTTCGATCCAGGCCGGCCGGGTGTGGACGAACTGCTACCACGCGTATCCGGCACACGCGGCGTTCGGTGGCTACAAGCAGTCCGGCATCGGCCGCGAGAACCACAAGATGATGCTGGAGCACTACCAGCAGACGAAGAACCTCCTCGTGTCGTACTCACCGAAGAAGCTGGGATTCTTCTAGACGCCAAAAAAGGGCGTCTGAACAGGTGTTTCACCGGTCGGACGCCCTCTCTGGAGCACACTTGAGCCGCGGCGCGAAGTGCGTAGTAACTCCCAATATTTCCCGCTGTTGTCCCACCTCTGACCAGGTGTTCCGGAGCATTTCCGGGCCAAGACCCGGCTCATGCGCCCTCTCCGCTGCGGACCTGCTTCTCCCACCTTCGCATCGACTCCTCGATCAGGCTGTTGGCATGGTTGCGCGTCTCGGCCAGAAACTTGGCGTAGTAGCGGAAGAGGACCTGGATGCTCTGCTCGGCGCGGCGCGCGCACTCCGCCGGGTCGACACCGGAAGCAAGCCAGAACGAAATCCCTGCGTGGCGTAGGTCATAGGGGCGTTTTGCCAGTTCAAGGGCGAGTTCATCGAGAGTCAGTGTCGCCTCGCGCGCACGTCCCCATGTGATGTTGTACGCGGAAGTATCGATGTAGTTTCCCGCTGCATTGCGGAACAAGCGCCCATCGGGTGTGACACCGAACCTCTCTATGTGCTCACGCAGCATGCTCACCAGCACCGGCGGGATGGGCACGGGCCCCGTCGCCTGGGCCGCCCGCCGCTTCAGCGAGTGGACCTCGTGAGCGGCACCGTCATTCGTCCACTCCTTCCCTGCTGTGACCACCCCGCCCTTCAGGTTGAGGAGCCCCCATCCGCTCGTCGGCAGTCGGCACTGGGACTTCTGCAGGTGGATAACCTCCGCAGGACGCATCGCGGCGTAGTACATGCAGCCGAAAAAGGCGTACAGGTGCGGGCCCCGGCCAGGCAGCTCCCTGACCGCGGCAAGCAGGGGGCCCACCTGCGCCGGATTGGGTACACAGTCCAGATCGACTTCGTCGGCCACTTCCGGCGCAGACCACCGAAGGCCGCTCAGCGGGTTCTGGGTAAAATATCCCCGTTTGACTGCGACCCCGAACACCTCATTGACGGCAGCCTTCTTGCGCTTCGCGGTCTTCGCTGTAGCCGCCGCTCCATCGACCTTGCGGCACAAAGCATCGAGCCCACGGCGCAGCACATCGGGCTCCGTCAATTCGCTCACGGGCAGCGAATGACGCTGCAGCCAGTCCAATGCCGCCTGCCACTCCTCGGGCGGATCCTCCCTCCGGGCTTTTTTGTTGAAAGCCCATGAATACAGTGCCCTTCGCAGCTCTCGGGGCGCCCGGGGCATGTGCTCCGGCTCGATGAAGGCTGGAGTGATGGTCGCGAGAGCGTCGGCCAGCGTTCGACGCGTGTTTCCCGGCGTACGGTCCCAACGCTGGTCGATGTACTCCCGTGCCAGGTCGTACCAGGTGGTGCGCTGCTTCAGGGCCCGGAGTTCGGAGGCCGGCAGGCCCGCCCTCGTGTCGAACGGCTCACCGTCGCGCGCGGCAGTCACGAGTTTGGAACGGCGGCTCTCCGCAAGCCCTTTCGTAAGGAAAGACTCGGATTTCCCCCGTCCATTGACCGTCCAGCGAACCTCGAACCCCTTGCGACGATCAGGCCGCTCGCGCGTGTCCCAAAATCGAACCCTGTAACTCATCACCATTCAGGCGTGTCCCTCTCGCAAGCCGCCCACCACGCGTCCAGATCGACGCGGCGACAGCGGAGTTCACCATTCGGAAGTTTGATCATTCGGGGCGCTTGACCGCGAGCACGCAAGCGATAAAAAGCTGATGAGCTCATTCGAATTTCCGCCAGGACCTCGGCGAGTTTGAGCGCAGGAGGGCGAGCCATTTTTCCCCTGAAGATTCAAAAGAGTCGCCAGACGCTGAGCGGCACAACAGAGATAGCCGAGTTGAGCGGTGGCATGGACGTGCAACGCATCCACGAAGCTCCACCGCCAAGCGCAACCACCGCGAACTCCTCAATGGTCGCGATGATCGCCGGTTTGGCCAACCGGCGATCGTCGGCTATGTTGCGCGCCGCACCAGATGAATCCGGCAGCTCCTCGGGCTGGCCGCACTCGAGAGGCCATCCAGCTTGAGGACTGAGCTGAGGTTAAACCGCCCCCGATGGGCACCGGGGACCGTCATCTGTCAGGAGCCCAAATACCCCACCCGCCATGGCGCGCTCGGGATCTCCGACAGCACAGGGCATAGGCCATAGGCCATAGGCCATAGGCCATAGGCCACAGGCCGAGCTGCGGCTGCGGAGTTCGTCCCAACACTGCAGGAATGGCCCCATCGCAGTAGCAGCCTTATTTCATACGGCCTCACAAAATGACGACAGCGCTGATGCATACACATGTCTCAGCAAACACGACTTGACGCTCCTAACCCCCTGCGACCGAACCAAGCTTCCAGCGCACCTAGCGCAGAGAGGACAGATGAATCGAAGCGGGTAGATCTAACGAGGGCATCCGATATACGGTCCTCCAAAATGGGACTAACCAACAAGACAGCCTGGTGCGGTACAGAATTGTGAATCAGTACCAACCCAGCCACACCAAAATTTTGCACTTGCCTGAGATATTTTTCGGGACGTTGTACTTTGACATGCTCTCGGCAGAGGTTTCCAGTCCTTTGGGGTCATCCCTTGTCTGCCGTGAGAGAACCCTTGCCGGAAACCATGTTGAGCCCTTCTGCCATAACCCCCTTGAGGCGCAAGGCACAAGCCAGCACCTGCATCATGAACCCACTACACGACCTCGTCGGCGAAATACCTTGCTGGCCGCCCGCGCAGAAGACAGGCCGGCCAGGGAAAGCGCTACGAGTGGTTCGGCGATGAACAGAGCCCCGGGCAGCCCGACCGTCCCTGAGCCGATCAGGAAAAGGCCGAGCAGGTCGCGGAGGAGGCCCAGGACTGGGCCGAGCACCCGGACTTCCCCGCGGCGGCCCGGCGGTGACCGAGCAGCGACCCGAGCGACCGACCGCCGAAGGTGAGGTGACGGCCGCGCAGTGGGCGGCCTTCCTGGAGGCGCGCGTCACTGCGGAGTTGGAGCCGGCGCCCTAGCTGTTGCGGGACATGACGTTGGTGACACAGGCCGATGTCAGT
>NZ_JABTYA010000020.1:0-643 GCF_013302945.1 Streptomyces sp. 8P21H-1
CGACGCGGCTGCGACCGTGTCCGTGTCCGTGTCGTTCGCGGGACGCAGCGTGCCGGAGGCGTGCCGCGTCCACGGCGTTCCCAGCCCGGCGTCCTCGGCGCGGGAGTGGACGCGCACGGCGCGCCGGCCGGTACCGTCGTCAGCCGCGACGCTGACACGCACCTGCGCGGCGGCGCCCTCCACGAGAACCATGGGAGCCTCCATCACCAGCTCCTCGACGGCACCGCAGCCGACCTCGTCACCGGCGCGCAACGCCAGTTCCACGAACGCCGCACCGGGCAGCAGTACCGTCCCGGCCGCGACGTGGTCGGCCAGCCACGGATGCGTGGCGAGCGACAGGCGCGAGGTGAACAGCACCTCACCCGACTCCGGTGCCTCGACCACCGCGCCCAGCAGCGGATGCCCGAGGCCGTCCACCCCGGCGGCCGACACATCCCCGGCGGCACCGGGGCCGCCCTCGCCGGTCAGCCCGTAGTGCGCGCGCTGGAAGGGGTAGGTCGGCAGCTCGGGCATGAGCGGGGGACGGGCCGTGGTGCCGTGGAGGAGGCCGAGGTCGAGGGGGACGCCGGCGGTGTGGAGTTGGGCGAGGGCGGAGGTGAGGGTGCGTACTTCGTCGTTGTCGCGGCGTAGTGCGGGGATGAGG
>NZ_JABTYA010000209.1:0-528 GCF_013302945.1 Streptomyces sp. 8P21H-1
CGGCGAGGGCCGCCGGGTTCTCCGGCGGGACGAGCAGGCCGGGCACCCCGCCGTCGGGCGCGCGCCCGACGGCCTCGGGAAGCCCGCCGACGTCCGTGGCCAGTACGGGGATGCCCCGGGCGAGCGCCTCGGTGACGGCCATGCCGTACGTCTCGGCGTACGAGGTGAGGACCATCAGGTCGGCCGAGGCGTAGCTGGCGTCGAGCGCGGCGCCGGAGCGGGGCCCGGCGAGCTCCAGGCGGTCGCCGAGTCCGTGCCGGTCGATCAGGTCCCGCAGTCCGGCCACGTACTCGGGGTCCTGGTTGAGACCGCCGACGAGGACGCAGCTCCAGGGCAGGTCGGTGACGGTGGCGAGGGCCTCCACGAGCCGGTGCTGCCCCTTGCGCGGGGTGACCGAGGCGACGCACAGCAGCCGGGAGACACCGTCGGTGCCGGGGGCGAGGGGCGCGATGTCGGCGCCCGGGGCGGCGACGTGGACGCGGTCGGGTGCGAGGCCGTGGTGGGCGACGAGCCGGCGGGCGGCCCACT
>NZ_JABTYA010000210.1:0-1323 GCF_013302945.1 Streptomyces sp. 8P21H-1
TACCCGCCGAGGCCGGCCGCGGCCTCCCGCAGCGGCCGCGGCGTCCTGGCGTCCAGCACCAGGTCCCAGCCGCGCCGCGCCAGCGCCCCGGCGAGCGCCCGCCCCAGCCCCTTCGAAGCCCCCGTGATGATCCCTACCGGCATGACCGTCCCCTCGTCCCGTGACCACCGCCGCGGCGGCCGCCCCCAACGTAGGAATCCGAAGGCCCCGGCCGCCTCGTACGCGGGTCGCGGTGCGCCGGGGCCCTTCGCCCTAGGGCCGGCGGACCGGGCCGGTCCGCCACGGGTCGGATACGCGCTGTCACACCCCGCCGGTACCGTGAGGCCATGAGTCAAGGACCCACGGCGGGCCTGTCCGCGGTGAGCACCGCGCTGCTGGCCATGAGCAGGCACCTGGAGGTGCGCGACGTCCTCAAGACGATCGTCGCCTCGGCCCGCGAGCTCCTCGACGCGCGGTACGCGGCCCTGGGGGTCCCCGACGACCACGGAGGCTTCGCCCAGTTCGTCGTCGACGGCGTCAGCGACGAGCAGTGGAAGGCCATCGGTCCGCTCCCGCGCCAGCACGGCATCCTCGCCGCGATGCTGCACGAGGCCCGGTCGGAGCGGATCGCCGACGTGCGCGCGGACCCGCGCTTCGAGGGCTGGCCCGCCGCCCACCCCGACATGTCCGACTTCCTCGGCCTGCCCATCCGCGACGGCGACGAGGTCATCGGGGCGCTGTTCCTCGCCAACAAGGTGCGTCCCGCGCGGGGGAACCCCCCGCACCCGCCGTGCGCGGAGCCGGAAGGCGGCTGCGGCTTCACCGAGGACGACGAGGAACTGCTGAGGATCCTCGCCCAGCACGCCGCGATCGCCCTGACGAACGCCCGCCTGTACGAGCGCAGCCGCGAGCTCACCATCGCCGAGGAGCGCTCCCGCCTCGCCCACGAACTGCACGACGCCGTCAGCCAGAAGCTGTTCTCCCTGCGCCTGACCGCCCAGGCCGCCGCCGCCCTGGTGGACCGCGACCCGGGCCGTGCCAAGGACGAACTCCAGCAGGTGACGGCCCTCGCCGCGGAGGCCGCCGAGGAGCTGCGCGCCGCCGTCGTCGAGCTGCGCCCCGCCGCCCTCGACGAGGACGGCCTGGTCGCCACCCTGCGCACCCAGACCCGGGTCCTCGACCGGGCCCACTCCGCGCGCGTGACCTTCGAGAGCAGCGGTGTCCGCGCACTGCCCGCCGCCCAGGAGGAGGCCGTGCTGCGCGTCGCCCAGGAGGCGCTGCACAACGCGCTGCGGCACTCGGGCGCGGCCCGTGTCGCCGTCACCCTGGAGCGGCGCGGACCGG
>NZ_JABTYA010000211.1:0-11993 GCF_013302945.1 Streptomyces sp. 8P21H-1
GCTCCCGGTGCGGTCGGGGCGGTGGCCGTCCAGGAGGCCAGGGCGCGTACCCGGGCCGCCGCGTCCGCCAGCCGTTCCTCGGGGAGTTCGCCCGTGCGGACGGCCGTGACCAGCGCGTCCCGCAGGCGCAGGACCGTCGCCTCGTCGGCCAGTCCGCCGCCCACGCAGATGGCGTCGGCGCCGGCGGCGATCGCGAGGACGCTGCCGCGTTCGATGCCGTAGGTCGCCGAGATGGCCTGCATCTCCATGCCGTCGGTGACGATCAGTCCGTCGAAGCCGAGCTCCTCGCGCAGCAGCCCGGTGAGCACGCGGCGGGAGAGGGTCGCGGGACGGTCCGGGTCGAGGGCGGGCACCAGGATGTGCGCGCTCATCACGGCCCGCGTGCCGGCCGCGACGGCGGCGCGGAACGGAGCCAGTTCGCGGGACTCCAGGAGCGGCAGTCCGGCGTCGATGCGCGGCAGCGCGTGGTGGGAGTCGACCGCCGTGTCGCCGTGCCCCGGGAAGTGCTTGGTGCAGGCGGCGACTCCGGCGGACTGGAGCCCCCGGACGTACGCGGCGGTGTGCCGGGCGACGAGGTCGGTGTCGGCGCCGAAGGACCGTACGCCGATGACGGGGTTGCCGGGGTCGGAGTTGATGTCGGCGGACGGCGCCCAGTTGAGGTTCACGCCGCAGGCGGCGAGCCGGCGGCCCAGTTCGCGGGCCACGGACTCGGTCAGGGCCACGTCGTCGACCGCGCCGAGCGCGTGGTTGCCGGGGAACGAGGACCCCGTACGCACCTCCAGGCGCGTGACGTCGCCGCCCTCCTCGTCGATGGCGACCAGGACGTCGTCGCGTTCGGCGCGCAACTGGGCCGTGAGGGCGGCGAGCTGGTCGGGCGAGGCGATGTTGCGGCCGAAGAGGCCGACCGAGGTGAGGCCTTCGCCGAGCCGCCGCAGCAGCCAGGAAGGAGCGGAGGTCCCGGTGAAGCCGGGCTGCAGGACGGCGAGGGCATCACGGGTCAGCGTGTCCGTGCCGGGGGCGATGGTGGTCATCGGGTGGCGTTATCCCTTCACGGCGCCGGAGGTCAGTCCACTGACGGCCTTGCGCTGGAGGAAGACGAAGAGGACCAGGATCGGGATGGCGAAGAGCGAGGCGGCGGCCATGGTGGCGCCCCAGTCGTCGCCGAACGTGGTCTGGAAGCTGGAGAGCCACAGCGGGAGCGTCTGCTTCTCGACGTCCTTGTTGAGGATCAGGACCAGCGGGAACTCGTTCCACGCCGTGATGAAGCCGAAGAGCGAGGTCGCCATGAGCCCAGGGGCGAGCAGCGGGAAGATGACCTTCACGAAGGCCTGCTTGCGGGTGCAGCCGTCCACCATCGCCGATTCCTCCAGCTCCTTCGGCACGGCGGCGACGTATCCGCGCAGCGTCAGGACGGTGAAGGGCAGCACCATGATCATGTAGAAGACGGTCAGCGGGACGAGGCTGTTCAGGAGGTCGGCGTCGCGCACGATCATGTAGATCGCGATGACCATGACCTCCCAGGGGGCCATCTGCGCGATCATGAACGTCAGGAGGAATCCGCGGCGTCCCTTGAAGCGCATACGGGCCAGCGCGAAGGACGCGAGCAGTGCGATGACGAGGGAGAAGACCACCGCGAGGACGGTCACCGTCAGGGAGTTGCCGACGAGCGTCCAGAAGTTGTCGGCGTCGAGCGCTTTTCGGAAGTGGTCGAAGGTGATGTCGGTCGGTACGAAGACCGGGGTGTCCGAGATGATGTCGCCGTTGGGCTTCAGCGAGGTCGCGAACATCCAGTAGACGGGGAACGCGAAGACCACGAAGAGGACGAGGGCCGTCGCGTTGGGCCACAGACGGGCCACCAGGGAGCGCTTCACAGCTCGTCCTCCTCTTGCTTGAGAACGGTACGCAGGTAGTAGGCGGTCAGGGCGAGCAGGATGAGGATCGTCAGGAACGAGATCGCCGCGCCCATGCCGTAGTGCTGGTTGCCGGGGCCCTCGACGAACGCGTAGATCGGCAGGGTCTCGGTGAGCCGGTCGGGGCCGCCCTTGTTGATGGCGAAGATCTGCGGGAACGCCTTGAACACCCAGATGACCTCCAGGAAGGTCGTCGCCCACAGGAACGGCCGCAGGAAGGGGAAGGTCACGGAGGTGAAGCTCTTCCAGGTGCCGGCCCCGTCGATGGAGGCGGCCTCGTACAGTTCCTTGGGGATGGTGGTCGTGGCGGCGTACAGGTTGATCGCCACGAACGGGATGGACTGCCAGACGATCAGCAGGGTGATCACGGAGAAGGTGGAGAGCTGGCTGCCGAACCAGTTGTAGTCGGCCATCGACGACCAGCCCGCCTTGGCGAGCAGCCAGTTGACGACGCCGAAGCGCTGGGCGAACAGCCACTGGTAGACCGTGGTCGCGGCGATCACCGGCATGGCCCAGGCCAGCACCAGGCCGAGCAGCAGCACCAGCCGCATGCGCTTGCCGAGCCGGGCGAGGAGCAGGCCGACGAGCGTACCGAGCAGCATGACGAGGACGACGTTCACCGCGGTGAAGACGACCGTGCGCTGGACGACCTTCCAGAAGTCCGGGCTGCTCAGGACGTCCGTGTAGTTGTCGATCCCCCGCCACTCGGTGAGGTGGAGGATCAGCTGGCGCGGGTTGAGGTTCTGGAACGACAGGATGCCGTTCTTGATGAGCGGCCAGCCGAGCAGGATCACCGTGGCGAGCAGGGCGGGCAGCAGGAGCAGGTACGGGGCGGAGGCGCCGCCGCGCCGGCCGGCCGGGCCCGGGCCCGTACCCGTGCCGTCGGCGGGCGGGGGTACGTCGGTCTTGCGGACGCCGGGCCCCGCGGCCTGGCCCGTGTCCGTGCGTTCGGTCTGCACTGACATGCTCGCCATCTCTTCCACCATCGGGATTCGCAGTCGGATGCGCCGGCGTGCCGGGGACGGGGGGAACCGTCACGGGGAAGGGGCCGCCCCCGGCACGGAGGTGATCAGCTGCTCTGCGCGAGCCGCTTGTTGATCTCCGCCTCGACCTGCTTGGCGGCGGCCGCGGGCGACTTCCCCTTCAGGACCGCGGTCATGTAGGACTTGATCGGGTTCGGCTCGTTCTCCACCGCGGCCCACTCGGGGATCAGCGGGGTGGTGCCGCCGGAGGACGCGGCGGGAGCGGCGGCCTCGGCCGCGGCGTTGCCCGAAAGGTTGATCTGCAGCGACTCCTTGTTGGGGATGACGCCGTTCTCCTTGGCGAGCGCGCCCTCGAACTTGTCGGACAGGGCGATCTTCAGGAACTCCTTGGCGAGCTCCTGCTTCTTGCTGCCCGCGGCGACCGCGAAGTTGGAGCCGCCGAGGAAGACGCCCTCGGGCTCGTCGGCCGTCTCACCGGGGATGGTGAAGTAGCCGATGTCCTTCTCGATCTTCTTGTTGGCCGCGATGGCCGTACCGGCCTCCCAGCCCATGCCGATGAAGGCGCCGACGTCGCCCTTGGCGAAGACCTCGGCCTGCTGCGGGGTCGCCTCGTCCTTGTCCTTGGGGGCCTTGGAGTAGGACTGGTACTGCTTGTAGAGCTCCATGGCCTTGCCGACCTTCGGGTCCGCGAGGTTGGAGACGTACTTGTCGCCTTCCTTCTTCACCAGGTCGGCGCCCTGTCCGATGGTCAGGCCACCGAAGAAGTACCAGTTCTGGCCGGGCAGGTAGAGCGGCTCGGCGTCGGTCTTCTTGTCGATGGTCTTCAGGGCGTCGAGGAACTCGGCCCGCGTCTTCGGGGTGTCCTTGATCCCTGCGTCGGCCCAGACCTTCTTGTTGTAGACCACGACGCGGTTGGCGAAGTACCACGGGGCCGCGTACTGCTTGCCGTCGAAGACCGAGGACTCGTTGAGGGTCTTGGTCCAGTCGGCGCCGATCTCCTCCTTGAGGTCCGTCAGGTCGGCGAGGCCCCCGGTGGCCGCGTAGGCGGGGGTCTGGGTGTTGCCGACCTCGATGACGTCCGGCGGGTTCTCCTCGGAGAGGGAGGTGGTGATCTTCTGCTGGATGCCGTTCCACTGCTGGGTCTCGAACTTCAGCTTGGCCTTGGTCTTCTTCTCGAAGGCGGCCTTGACGTCCTTGGTCCAGCCGGGCGGCGTGGAGCCGTCCATCGCCCAGACGGTCAGGGTCTGGCCCTCGTAACCGTCGGCGCCCGCCTTGCCGCCACCGTCACCGTCGTCGCCGCCGCAGGCAGCGACCGACATCAACATGCCCGCGACACCGACGGCCGCGATGAGCTTGCGATTCACGTCATCCTCCTCAGGGATGCCAGCAACCCCCCTGCCCACCGCGTGACTTACGACGAGTACTGCCCGTGGGGCTGGGACCTGGTCCTCAATGGTTTAGACCAGTACGGGGAGCTTGGACTAGACCTAGAGGGGTGTCAAGGGCGATGCAGCCGCTCCCGGCTGTCCGTTACGGGACCTACATATGCAGGGACCTTTCACTGCGCGGGTGGCGGGAAAGGCGACAGAACGGGCGGTGGGACGGGTGCGTTCGCGTGCAGGTCGGGGCGGTGGCGCGGGGGTCTCCCACGGCCCGTTCCGCTCACTCTGTGGACTAGACCAAAAGGGACCCCGACGGTATATAGAGGGGATCACGCAGCGTGCGGGGGGACGCCCGCACGGTGGGGCGTGCCACGATGTGAGCCGTGGCCGACGCGTACGTCGTGCCGCATCGGCACCCGGAGCCGGGAAGGCAGAGTATGAGCACCGACGTCAGCAGTGCGGAGAACGAGGGTGGGGCCCCCATCCGTACCGCGCGCGTGCCCAAGTACTACCGCCTGAAGAAGCACCTGCTCGACATGACGGACACGCTTCCGCCGGGTACGCCGGTGCCGCCCGAGCGCACGCTGGCCGCCGAGTTCGACACCTCGCGCACGACCGTGCGCCAGGCGCTCCAGGAACTGGTCGTCGAGGGGCGGCTCGAACGCATCCAGGGCAAGGGCACGTTCGTGGCCAAGCCGAAGGTGTCGCAGGCCCTGCAACTCACCTCGTACACCGAGGACATGCGGGCGCAGGGGCTGGAGCCCACCTCGCAGCTGCTGGACGTCGGGTACATCACCGCCGACGACACGCTGGCCGGGCTGCTCGACATCACCGCCGGGGGGCGGGTGCTGCGGATCGAGCGGTTGCGGCTCGCGAGCGGGGAGCCGATGGCGATCGAGACCACGCATCTGTCCGCGAAGCGGTTTCCCGCGCTGCGGCGGTCGCTGGTGAAGTACACCTCGCTGTACACGGCGTTGGCGGAGGTGTACGACGTGCATCTGGCCGAGGCGGAGGAGACGATCGAGACCTCGCTCGCCACTCCCCGGGAGGCGGGGCTGCTCGGCACGGATGTGGGGTTGCCGATGCTGATGCTGTCGCGGCACTCGCTCGACAAGGACGAGCAGCCGGTGGAGTGGGTGCGGTCGGTGTACCGGGGGGACCGGTACAAGTTCGTCGCGCGGCTGAAGAGGCCGGCGGACTGAGGGGCGGCGCGGCCGGCGGCCGGGTGGCCGGGTGGCCGGTGGCCGGTGGCCGGGTGGCCGGGGTGCGCTGCCGGGTGCGGGTCCGCGGTGGCTGGTCGCGCAGTTCCCCGCGCCCCTGAAAAGCGGCGGTCGCACGCGGCCCACGACGGACAGTCGGCCGCACCCGTGAAAAACGGCGGTCGCACGCGGCCTACGACGGACAGTCGACGCGCGCCCCTGAAAAACGGCGGCCACACGCGGCCCACGACGGACAGTCGGCCGCACCCGTGAAAAACGGCGGTCGCACGCGGCCTACGACGGACAGTCGACGCGCGCCCCTGAAAAACGGCGGCCACACGCGGCCCACGACGGACAGTCGGCCGCACCCGTGAAAAACGGCGGTCGCACGCGGCCTACGACGGACAGTCGACGCGCGCCCCTGAAAAACGGCGGCCACACGCGGCCCACGACGGACAGTCGGCCGCACCCGTGAAAAACGGCGGTCGCACGCGGCCCATGACGGACAGTCGAGGCGCGGCCCTGGACAGCGGCGGTCGCACGCGGGCCGCGGCGGGCAGTCGGGCGCGGCCCTGAAAGGCGGTGGTTGCGCGCGGCGCGAGCCGGGCAGGCGGTCGTGCGCGCCGGCGGACGGAAGTTCGGTGGGTGTACAGATGGTGGTGTTTGTGGTGTGGCGCCGGTCACCATCCTGTTCTACCGTCCTTCCGTCATCCATGGACGGGAGGACGGCCCGTGCGCACCGACAGACCCCTCAAGGCAAGCCCTCGCACCATCGTCATCTGGACCCTCGTCGCGCTGGTGAGCGCGGCCGGCTGGTCCGTGCTCGCGCTCTCGCGGGGCGAGGAGGTCTCGGCCGCCTGGATGGTGGCGGCCGCCCTCGGCTCGTACGCCATCGCCTACCGTTTCTACGCGAAGTTCATCGCCCACAAGGTGCTGAAGGTCGACGGGACCCGGGCCACCCCGGCCGAGCGGCTCAACAACGGCATCGACTTCCACCCCACCGACCGGCGCGTACTGCTCGGCCACCACTTCGCGGCGATCGCCGGCGCGGGCCCCCTGGTGGGGCCCGTGCTGGCCGCGCAGATGGGGTACCTGCCCGGCACCATCTGGATCATCGTCGGCGTGATCTTCGCGGGCGCGGTCCAGGACATGGTCGTCCTCTTCTTCTCCACCCGCCGGGACGGCAGGTCGCTGGGGCAGATGGCGCGCGAGGAGATCGGCCCGTTCGGCGGCGCGGCCGCCCTGCTCGCCGCCTTCGCCATCATGATCGTCCTGCTCGGGGTGCTCGCGCTGGTCGTCGTCAACGCGCTCGCCCAGTCGCCGTGGGGCACCTTCTCCATCGCGATGACGGTCCCGATCGCCCTGCTGATGGGCTTCTACCTGCGGGTCCTGCGGCCCGGCCGGGTCGCCGAGGTCTCCCTGATCGGCGTGGCCCTGCTGCTGTTCGCGCTGATCGCCGGACGCTGGGTCGCCGAGTCGTCCTGGGCCGGCGCCTTCACGCTGGCGCCCTCGACCCTGGTCGTCTGGCTGGTGGCGTACGGCTTCATCGCGTCGATCCTGCCGGTGTGGATGCTGCTGGCACCCCGTGACTACCTCTCCACGTTCATGAAGATCGGCACGATCGTGCTGCTCGCGCTCGGGGTCGTCATCGCGCTGCCGACGCTGCGGATGGACGGGGTGACGGACTTCGCCTCGCAGGGTGACGGACCGGTCTTCGCGGGCTCGCTCTTCCCGTTCGTCTTCATCACCATCGCCTGCGGGGCGCTCTCCGGCTTCCACTCCCTGATCTCCTCCGGCACCACGCCGAAGATGATCCAGAAGGAGACGCAGGTCCGCATGATCGGGTACGGCTCCATGCTCATGGAGTCGTCCGTGGCGGTCATGGCGCTGATCGCGGCGTCCGTCATCGACCCGGGTCTGTACTTCGCGATGAACGCGCCCGCCGGGGTCATCGGGGACACGGTCCAGAACGCCTCCCAGGTGGTGGGCGGCTGGGGCTACCAGATCTCGCCCGAGGACCTGGCCGCCGCGGCGAAGAACGTCGAGGAGTCGTCCCTGCTGTCGCGGACCGGCGGCGCGCCCACTCTCGCGGTCGGCGTCTCGGAGATCTTCTCCCAGGTCACCGGGGGCGGCCTGCGCGCGTTCTGGTACCACTTCGCGATCATGTTCGAGGCGCTGTTCATCCTGACCGCGCTCGACGCGGGCACCCGGGTGGGCCGCTTCATGCTCCAGGACACGCTGGGCAACCTCTACAAACCCTTCAGGGACGTGAGCTGGAAGCCCGGGCTCGTCATCACGAGCGGCATCGTCTGCGGTCTGTGGGGCTACTTCCTGTGGGTGGGCGTCCATGAACCGCTCGGCGGGATCAACCAGCTGTTCCCGGTCTTCGGCATCTCCAACCAGCTCCTCGCCGCCGTCGCCCTGGCGGTCTGCACGACCCTGCTGGTGAAGTCCGGCCGCCTCAAGTGGGCCTGGGTCACCGGGGTCCCCCTGCTCTGGGACGCCACGGTCACCCTGACCGCGAGCTGGCAGAAGGTCTTCTCCAGCGATCCGCGCGTCGGCTTCTTCGAGCAGCGCTCGGTCTACCAGGACGGCATCGACCGGGGTGAGGTCATCGCACCTGCGAAGAACATGGACGACATGCACACGATCGTCACGAACTCCACGGTCGACGGCGTCCTGACGGCGGTCCTGGCCCTGCTCATCGTCATCGTGATCGCGGACGCGACGAGGGTGTGCGTCCGGCACGTACGCCGTCCCGCGCTCTCCTCGCTCAGCGAGGCGCCGTACGTCGAGTCGCGGATCGTCGCTCCGGCCGGGCTGATCCCGACGGAGGAGGAGAAGAAGGAGGCACGCGATGCGGTCGGCGCTGAACCGCGCGGTTAGGGGCGTGCGCTGGTACGTGCGGGAGCTCACCGACGAGTCCGCGTACGACCGCTACGTCGCGTACCTGCGCGAGAACCGGCCCGGCGCGGAGGTGCCCTCGCGGCGGGAGTTCGAGCGGATGCGCACGGACCGCCAGGAGGCGGATCCGCGGCAGGGCTTCCGCTGCTGCTGAGGCCGGCGGCAGCCGGCGGAGGCCACCGGCGGACGGTGAACGCTCCAGCACATCCGTTATGCGGACAGGGGTTCCATAAAGCGGAACCGTCCCTTAGATTTCCTGCGCGTTGCACAGGTGATCAGTGAGGGGACGGAGCCGCCGTATGTCGAGAACGCCGGATGCGCCGAGAGCGCCCGAAGGGAAACCGCCGGTGGTGACGCCGGTCCGCGTGGTGATCGCCCTCTGTCTGGTCGCGCCGTTCGTGGCCATGCTCTGGGTGGGCTCGTACGCGAAGGTCGACCCCACCTTCATCGGCATCCCCTTCTTCTACTGGTACCAGATGCTGTGGGTGCTCCTCTCGACCGCGCTCACGATGACCGCGTACACGCTGTGGAACCGTGACCAGCGCGCCCGCAAGGCACAGAACGGGGGCACGTCCGCATGAAGGACGGCGTGAACGGCGTCGCGCTCGCCGTCTTCATCTTCTTCTTCCTGGCCGTCACGGTCATGGGCTTCCTCGCCTCGCGCTGGCGCCGGGCCGCCGATGAGCACAGCCTGGACGAGTGGGGCCTGGGCGGGCGGTCCTTCGGCACCTGGGTCACCTGGTTCCTGCTCGGCGGCGACCTCTACACGGCCTACACCTTCGTGGCGGTCCCGGCGGCCATCTACGCGGCGGGCGCGGCCGGCTTCTTCGCCGTCCCGTACACGATCCTGGTCTACCCCCTGATCTTCACCTTCCTCCCCCGCCTGTGGTCGGTGTCGCACAAGCACGGGTACGTGACGACGTCGGACTTCGTGCGGGGGCGCTTCGGCTCGAAGGGGCTGTCGCTCGCGGTCGCCGTCACCGGCATCCTGGCGACGATGCCGTACATCGCGCTGCAGCTGGTGGGCATCCAGGCCGTCCTCGACGTGATGGGCGTCGGCGGCGGCGAGGACACCAACTGGTTCGTCAAGGACCTGCCGCTGCTCCTCGCCTTCGGTGTGCTGGCCGCGTACACGTACTCGTCCGGGCTGCGGGCACCCGCTCTGATCGCGTTCGTCAAGGACACGCTGATCTACGTCGTCATCGCCGTCGCGATCATCTACATCCCGATCAAGCTGGGCGGCTTCGACGAGATCTTCGCCAAGGCGGGCGAGGCGTACGGCCAGACCAACCCGGCGACCGGCGCGCCCCGCGGCTCCCTGGCACCGAACGAGGCGGGTCAGTGGACGTACGCGACCCTCGCCCTCGGCTCGGCGCTGGCCCTGTTCATGTACCCGCACTCGATCACGGCGACGCTCTCCAGCCGCAGCCGTGAGGTGATCCGGCGCAACACCACGATCCTGCCGCTGTACTCGCTGATGCTGGGCCTGCTCGCGCTGCTCGGCTTCATGGCCATCGCGGCCGGCATCAAGGTGGACAACGGGCAGCTGGCGATCCCGCAGCTCTTCGAGACCATGTTCCCCGACTGGTTCGCGGGCGTGGCCTTCGCGGCGATCGGCATCGGCGCGCTCGTGCCGGCGGCCATTATGTCCATCGCGGCGGCGAACCTGTTCACCCGCAACATCTACAAGGACTTCATCAGGCCCGACGCGACGCCCGCCCAGGAGACCAAGGTCTCCAAGCTGGTCTCGCTCCTGGTGAAGGTGGGTGCGCTGGCCTTCGTGCTGACCATGGACAAGACGGTCGCCATCAACTTCCAGCTGCTCGGCGGCATCTGGATCCTGCAGACCTTCCCGGCCCTGGTCGGCGGTCTGTTCACCCGCTGGTTCCACCGGTGGGCGCTGCTCGCGGGCTGGGCGGTCGGCATGGTGTACGGCACGGTCGCCGCCTACGGGGTGGCCTCGCCGACCCAGAAGCACTTCGGGGGCTCGTCGAAGGAGATCCCCGGCATCGGGGAGATCGGGTACATCGGGCTGACGGCGTTCGTGCTGAACGTGCTGGTGACCGTGGCGCTGACGTTCGTCCTGCGGGCCGTGAAGGCTCCCGACGGCGTCGACGAGACCTCCGCCGAGGACTACACGGCGGACGCCGGCGACAAGGGCGTCCAGGTGGAGCTGCCGCCGGCCACGGCGGGAGCCGGGCACTAGGGTTCCCGCCCCCGCCGCTTCTCCCCTTCCCGGCCCGGCCCGGCCTCGGGTCCGGAGCCCTCGGGAAAAGGAGAGGCGGCGGGGGCGGAACACCCGCCCTACGCTGGTCGCGTGACCCCTCGCGCCCCCATCGTCCTCGACAGCGACCCCGGTATCGACGACGCCGTCGCCCTCCAGTACCTGCTCGGGACGGGGCTGTGGGACCTCAGGGCGTACACCTCGGTCGGCGGCAACCTGCCCGCCGAGCGGACCTACCGCAACGCCCGCGCCCTGGCCCGGGCCCTGCGCATCGACGCCGACGTCCCCGTCCACCGCGGCGCGGGCCGCCCGCTGACCCGCCTGCCGTACCGCCTCGCCGACGACTTCCACGGCTCCGCGGGCCTTGCCCACGAGACCCTTCCGGACTCGACCGCCGCGCATCCGTCCGAGTCCTCCGCGCAGGCGCTGCTGCGGCTGTCCCGGGAGCACGAGGGCGAACTGACCGTGTGCGCCACGGGTCCCCTCACGAACGTGGCGGTCGCGCTCCTGGAGGACCCCGCCTTCGCCCTGCGCGTACGCAAACTCGTGTTCATGGGCGGTGCCGCCCGGGTGCCCGGGAACATCACCCCGGTCGCCGAGTTCAACATGTGGGCCGACCCGGACGCCGCCGAGCTGGTCCTGTCCTCCGGCATCCCGTTCACCATGGTCGACCTGGACGCCTCGCACGGCTGGCTGTTCGGGCCCGCCGACCTCGCGGCCCTGGAGGCGGCGGGCCCCGGTACCGCGCTCGCCGCGCGGCTGCTGCGGTTCTACATGGACGCGTACCGGCGCGGCGGCGGGGACGGCACCTGCCCGCTGCACGATCCGCTCGCCGTCGGCGTGTGCGCGGACGAGTCGTTCGTGACGCTCGCGGAGGGCGCGGTCGTCGTCGAGTCCGCCACCGAACTCACCCGCGGCCAGACCGTGTTCGTGCCCCCGGCCGCCGGGCGGGTCCACTACCCCGAGTCGCCGGCCCTGACCGCGCGGATCCGGCTCACCGGCCGCGTGGCCCTGGGTCCGGGCCCGCGCGACTTCACGAAGGACTTCGTCACGACCCTGCCGCGGTGGCCCGCCGACGGCTGAACTCCGGCGGCGACCGCCGGAAACCCGGCGACCGCCACCGTCCTCCTCCGGCACACTGCCGGGCATGGACATCGTCATCGGACGGGCGGAACCCGCGGAGTACACGGCGCTGGGAGAGATCACCGCCCAGGCCTATCTCGGGGACGGGCTCCTCGACTTCGGGGAGAGCGACGAGTACCTCGGCGAGCTGCGGAACGTGGCGAAGCGCGCCGCCACGGCCGATGTACTGGTGGCCGCCGCGGCACCGGTCATCGGCCCGGCACCGGTCGTGGCCACGGCACCGGGGGCGGCCGGGGGCGGGAGCGGCG